>DATKZC010000014.1:0-32558 GCA_035528175.1 Minisyncoccota bacterium | reverse complement strand
ATGTATACACACATATTGCACTTTTCTGCTAATCTGGGAGCATATGAAAACTATGCCCAAATCAACTAAAGAAGAAAAGTTTAGATGGATTAAACCAATCTTAGACAAAGAAATATCAATTAAGAACATGGCCAAGGTATGTCCATTTTCCATACGTTCAATTAAATATTGGTTATCCAACTTTAAACAGTATGGTTTTGAAGGATTAGAGAATAAATCAACCAGACCAAAGACAAATCCAAACGAGATACCGATACGAATTAAAGAAAGAATTATTGAATTGAGAAAAACAAAGAAACAATGTGCCTTAAAAATAATGTGGGACCTAAAAGAAGAAGGAATCGATATTCATCATCAAACAATTCAAAAGATAATCAAAGCAGAAAAATTAACACGAAAATATCATTTAAGAAAACAACATGCTCCATATCCGAAGAAACAATGGCAACCGGGAGAAATGGTCGAGATAGACGTGAAATGGGTACCTGGTAGAATAGAAAGATGTAGATACTATCAATTTACAGCCATAGATTGTGCTAGTAGGTGGAGATATTTACAGGTTTATCCGTTCCAATCAAATCATTATGCGGTAATGTTTTTGAAAAAGTTAATTGCTGTTGCTCCGTTTAAGATTAGAGCAATTAAAACTGATAACGGTGCGATATTCACGAATCGATACTTAGGACATGCTATGTCTGCTGATTCGTTAAACATACGACTTCATGATTTTGATGTTTTGTGTAATACTATGAATATTATCCATTATCTGATTGACCCCGGTAAGCCAGCGCAAAATGGCAGGATGGAGCGAAGTCACAGAACCGATCAAGAACACTTTTACGAACGAAATACGTTTGCTAATTTTGAAGAATTAAAATACAAATTACGATTATGGAATATGTACTACAACAACACAAAGCATTGTAGCCTAAACGGTAAAACTCCTAACCAAGCTTTTGGATTAGAAGTGCAAAATGTCCGTGTTTAAAACATTTACCTTTGGTTTTATAATTGATAAGATTTAATCATGAATCTTAATCTGCTTGAAAAATCTATAATTGCCACGATTGCATATTATGATGTATTGGATTATCCTTTGACCGGATTTGAGGTTTTTAAATATTTAATAAATCCTTTACATATTGTCGAGCTTTCAGGTGTTGCTTCTGACACCGAAATTGAACCAATAGGAAAAATTGAATTGATTGATGTTTTAGAAGCATCAAAAAACAGGAATTTAAGTTTTTATATTGAAGAAAACAACGGATTTTATTTTTTAAAAGGAAGAGAAGAGATTATTAAAATCCGTATTGAGCGCCAGAAAATTTCAGATGAAATGTGGAAGAAAACAAAAAAAATTGTTAAGTGGCTTCAATTTATTCCTTATATAAAAATGGTTGCAGTCAGCGGTTCTCTGGCAATGTATAATGCCAGAAAAGAAAGCGATATAGATTTGCTCATAGTTGCAAAAAGCAAAAGGATTTGGACAGCGAGATTTTTGGCAACTTTGTTTTTTCAGGTTATCGGAGAGCGTAGGTACGGCAAAAAAACCGCAGGACGTTTTTGCCTTAACCATTATATTGCTGATGAATCCTTAAAAATAGATTTTCCGAGTTTGTATAATGCTCAGATCTATGCTCATTTAATTCCGATTCTAGGGACGGGAAAAAGCATTTATAATAAATTTCAGCAGGAAAACAACTGGATAAATAATTATTTGGCTTTTTATGATTTCCAAAAATTGAAAAATCAGCAAAGCATCAAAATCAATTCTTTTCTGAGATTTATTGCCAGAGCCAAAGAAATAGTTTTAAATACTTTTATCGGAAATATCCTGGAAAAATTATTGAGATTTTTTCAAAAAAGGCATATTAAAAAGCATTCTTCGCAGAATCAAGGAGAAGGAAGAATAGTGGCTAATGACAACCAGCTTGAATTCCATCCCGATTCACCAGAAGCAGGAATTATTGACAAATACAATCAGAAAATGTTAGAATTAGGTTTTAAAATAAATGAAAAAAATTCAGGATTAAATAAAAACTAAGTAAAAAAATATGAATATCAAACCATTAGAAGACAGGGTTCTCATCGAACCCGTTTCTCAAGAAGAAAAGACAAAATCAGGAATTGTTCTTCCTGATACTACGGATAAAGAAAAGCCCGAACAAGGCAAGGTTATTGCTATTGGCGCAGGCAGAATAGACAATAATGGAAAACGTATATTAATGACAGTTAAAGTCGGAGACGTTGTTTTATTTACTAAATATGGTCCAAATGAAGTAAAAATTGATAATAAAGAGTATTTAATTGCTAAAGAGGAAGACATTTTAGCAATTATAAATTAAAATTATGGCGAAACAATTTAAATTCAATGAAGATGCTCGTCAGGAGCTAAAAAAAGGCGTTGACAAATTAGCTAATACTGTGCGCTTAACCCTTGGCCCCAAAGGCAGAAATGTGGTTTTGGATAAAGGTTTTGGCACGCCAATTATTACTAATGACGGAGTGACTGTTGCCAAGGAGGTTGAACTTCCGGAGAAATTCCAGAATATGGGCGCGGAATTGATTAAGGAAGTGGCTGAAAAAACCAATAATGTAGCTGGCGATGGCACAACAACAGCAGTTGTTTTAGCTCAAGCAATAATTGAAGAGGGTTTAAAAAATGTTACTGCTGGCAGCGACCCGCTGGAAATTAAAAAAGGAATTGATAAAGCAATAAAAGCAACTATTGAAGCATTGAATGCAATAAAAAAGCCGGTTAAGGATAAAAAAGAAATCTCCCAAGTGGCTACCATTGCTAGCGAGGATAAAGAAGTCGGGGATTTACTTGCTGATATAATAGAAGAAGTCGGTAAAGACGGCGTGGTAACGGTTGAAGAATCCCAGACATTTGGCTTGTCAAAAGAACTGGTTAAGGGAATGCAGTTTGATAACGGCTATATTTCGCATTATATGATTACCAATGCCGAAAGAATGGAAGCTGAATATCGCGACCCGTATATTTTAATTACTGACCATAAAATTTCCGCAATCAACGATATTCTGCCTTTGCTGGAAAAAATGAGCCAGGCAGGCAAGAAAACTTTAGTAATAATCGGCGAAGAAGTGGAAGGCGAAGCTTTAGCAACTTTAGTGGTAAATAAATTAAGAGGAACATTTAATGCCTTGGCAGTAAAAGCGCCGGGTTATGGCGATAGGAGAAAGGAAATGATGCAGGATATTGCAATTATGACCGGAGGAAAACTTATTTCCGAGGAAGCTGGATTGAAACTTGAAAATACTGAATTGGAAATGCTGGGCCAAGCAGACAAAATAGTTTCCACAAAAGAAAAAACCACAATCGTCGGCGGGAAAGGAGAGAAATCGGAAATCGAAAACAGAATAAAACAGATTAAAACGCAGTTGGAAAATACTGAATCAGGTTTTGACAAAGAAAAACTGCAGGAAAGATTGGCGAAACTGGCCGGCGGGGTAGCAATAATTAAAGTCGGCGCAGCAACAGAAGCGGAAATGAAATACAAAAAATTTAAGATTGAAGACGCCTTGAATGCAACACGGGCTGCTATTGAAGAGGGTATTGTGCCTGGCGGTGGAGCCGCTCTGGCAAAAGCCGCGTATATGCTTGATGAATTTATAAAAGATAATTTATCAGCAGAAGAAAAAATCGGCGTAAGCATAATTAAGAAAGCATTAGTTGCTCCATTAAGGCAAATTGCCGTGAATGCCGGAATAAAAGACATCTCAATTATTATTGACGATATTCAGAAAAAAGAACATACTAATATAGGATACGATTTTACCAAGGCGGATTCTGTTGATGTGGGGAAAGGAAGAGTTGATATGCTAGAAGCGGGAATTATTGACCCGGTTAAAGTCACTCGAAGCGCTTTACAAAATGCAGCTTCAATGGCGTCAATATTTCTCACAACCGAAGCAATAATAACCGACATTCCTGAAGAGAAGAAAGAAAATCCGATGCCGCCAATGGAGTACTAGATAATAATTAACCCAATTATTCTAATTTCTAATTAGTCTAAATTTATGGCAATAGGAACAATTATACTTATAGTGGTTGGTGTTATAGTTTTGTGGGTGATTGCGGTATTTAATGGTTTAATTAGATTAAAAAACCGCACTAACGAGGCATGGTCTGATATTGATGTTCAATTAAAAAGGAGATATGATTTAATTCCGAATTTAATTGAAACAGTAAAAGGTTATGCAGCTCACGAAAAACAGACATTCGAAAGCGTGACCAATGCGCGCGCAAAAGCAATGGGAGCGCAGGGGATTGAAGAAAAAGGAAAAGCGGAGAATATGCTTTCTGGAACATTAAAGACTCTTTTTGCGGTTGCGGAGGCATATCCAGAATTAAAAGCAAATCAAAATTTTCTTCAATTACAAACAGAATTATCCGATACTGAAAACAAAATTCAGGCAGCAAGAAGATTTTACAATGGCAATGTCAGAGATATAAACATCAAAATTGAAACATTCCCATCAAGAATTATTGCTGGAATGTTAGGATTCAAAAAAAGAGAATTTTTTGAAGCAGAAGCAGGAGAAAAAGACGTCCCGCAGGTGAAGTTCTAATAATAAAAACATGGATAATTGGGAAAAAGATATTGAGTTAGCTCAATATACGACTTTTAAAATCGGCGGGAAAGCAGATTATTTTTATCGAGTCAAAAGCGTAGATGATTTAATAGAATCCATAAAATCGGCAAAAAAGGAAAATTTGCCATTTTTTATTTTAGGCAGTGGTTCAAATCTTCTTGTAAGCGACGAGGGATTCAGGGGATTGGTGATAAAAATGGAATATGGTTTTATAGAGAAGCCTACGGAAAGCGAAATTATTGCTGGTGCAGGAATGCTTCTTAGTACTCTTTTATTCGAATCAATTAAATATAATTTAAGCGGGTTGGAATGGGCTATTGGAATTCCAGGAACAGTAGGTGGAGCCATTTGTGGAAATTCGGGGGCTTTTGGCCAATCAACTTCAAATTCGGTCAAAAGCGTTGAAATTCTTGATACGGAAACTATGGAAGTAGAAAACAAAATATTTGAATTTTGCGACTTTAAATATCGCAGAAGCATTTTTAAAAACAATAATAGATATATCATTCTTTCTGCTGCTTTTGAATTTCAAAAAAATAATAAAGAAGAAATCGATAAAAATATAAAAGAGTATATTTCGCAAAGGCAGAAAAATAATCCTATTGGGCCTTCAGCGGGCTGCGTTTTCAGGAATATTCAGAAAGGGGAAGAAAAAATCTCTGTTGGTAAGATTATTGAAGCATGCAGATTAAAGGGTAAAATTATCGGCGGAGCGCAAATTTCTGACAAACATGCTAATTTCATTGTTAATATAAATAATGCCAAAGCCAAAGATGTTTTGGATTTGATTGACTTGGCTAAAAAAACCGTAAAATTACAAGAGGGATTTGATATAGAAGAAGAAATCGTTATTTTGAAATAAATTATGACGCTTTATACACACATCGGTTCAAATATCAGGAAAACTTGGATTTTATTTTCCCTATTTTTTATAATTATTATCGGTTTGGGATGGTTTTTGAGTTATTATTTTGACAGCCAGTCGATTTTATTTTTTGCAGTCGGATTTAGCATATTTATGTCTGTTTTGAGTTATTGGTATTCCGATAAAATCGTTTTGGCGATTTCAAAAGCGAGATTAATTAAGCACGATGAAAATCCGGAACTTTATCATATTGTGGAAAATCTTTGCATCACTGCTGGGCTTCCCCTGCCGAAAATTTACATTATTGACGAGCCGGCTCTGAATGCATTTGCCACTGGTAGAAATCCGAAAAACGCAGTAATAGCTGTGACTAGTGGATTATTGCGGACGCTGGACCGTACTGAATTGGAAGGGGTAATCAGCCACGAATTGAGCCATATTGGCAACCGCGACATTTTACTCCAAACAATAGTGGTTGTTTTGGTCGGCACAATTTCTATGATGGCTGATATATTTGTAAGAGGCAGGTTTTTTAAAGGAGGAAAGAGCAATAATAAAGGCGGGGGACAGATTAATGCGATATTAATGATTATTGGAGTTGTTTTTTTGATTCTATCTCCACTAATAGCTAAATTAATCCAATTGGCGATTTCCAGAAAAAGAGAATTTTTGGCAGATGCGTCTGGCGCGCTTCTGACCCGTTATCCGGAAGGATTGGTAAATGCTTTAGAAAAAATTTCTCAGAGTACGGTTCCATTAAAAGTTGCCAACAAGGCGACTGCCCATCTTTATATTACTAATCCATTTAAAGGTCCAACTAAGTTATTTTCGACTCATCCGCCAGTCGAGGAAAGAATAAAGCGCCTGCGCGGAATGGGTTTATAAATTTATGGGAATATTAAGTACATTATTGGGCGTTGATGATACACGAAAGATAAGCAAAAAGGAATTTCAAGAAAAGTTAAATGAAATTCCTGAACTTACAGGTAAAGAGAAGGAATATTTGAAAGCTTTTTTCGAGAATGAATTGGAAAATGGATTGACTCTTGGAGAAGTAAAACAAGGGATTCACAAATTGAAACATAACTACAATGACAGCATAACCGAACACGAGGTTGAAGAATTAAGAAAGAAATTAATTGAAGAATTAAAACAGAAATAGAATAGGGAGGCGTCGCATAGTGGCCTAGTGCGCACGCTTGGAAAGCGTGTATACCGCAAGGTATCAGAGGTTCGAATCCTCTCGCCTCCGTCAAGACAATTTTTTATCGGCATGAGACCTAATATCTTAAGACCGTTGAACGACCCAACTGTCTATAAAATTTACGGATTAGAAAAACAACGGCTATTTCAGTCGCTGTTTTTGTTTTAATACCATAAAAAACATTGACATGCGTTTTAAATCATTGTAGTTTATAATTAAATAAACACGTGGCATTTATATAGATCTTTACAATTAAAATTAAAGGAGGAAAGCATGAATAGCTATGCAGCGAAAGGAATGAATGTTTCGTGTCGAACAATAGATGGTGAAGCATTTATTTTCGACCAAGAAACAAGATTACTTCTCAAATTGGACGAAGTTGGCAGTTTTATATGGGACCAGATTAACGGATTAAGAACCATTAATCAAATTTCGGAAATTTGTTGTAAAACCTTTGAAGGAGATAAAGAAGATATTCTTTCTTCGGTCAAAGAATTTATTGACGACCTACACAATAAAAACATGGTAGTTCTATCTACGAAACCCTTTGGGAAGGAGGTGATCAGTGCCTGTTAACAATATTCAATTAAGTGAAATTACGGCATTAGGGAAGAAAAAAATCATTCCAAGTTCGGTGTTGGTCGAAGTATGTTATACGTGCAATGAGAGGTGCGTGCATTGTTGTTTAGATAATCACGCCAAACCAGGACTTACGCTTGAACAGTATAATCAACTTTTTGATCAGATGGTAGAAGCAGGAACTTTTTATGTTATTCTGACTGGCGGAGAACCCTTCATGAGGCCAGACTTTATGGAAATTGTTAAGGCTGCGCGCAAACGTCGACTGTCTGTAACAATCTTCACAAACGCTACCCTGATTAACGAACAACAAATTGCCGAACTCCAATATCTCCATGTTGACGAAGTCCATGTCAGCATATATAGTTCTGACGCAGCCACACACGACAGCATAACGAGAGTGCATGAATCGTTTGCTAAAAGCATAGCGACCATTAAAAAATGTTAAGTGCCGGAATAAGGGTGCGTATTAAATGTCCATTGATGAATATAACTGCCGACGGAATTGATGGAATTAAGAATTTGGTCAAAAATTTGGGTATCAATGCCCAATATTCAATGGTCATTACCGCGAAAAATGACGGCAGCTCAAATACGCACCAATATCGGTTAACGCCGAATCAATTACAAGTGGCATTATCCGATCCCGATGTCATTAACAGGGGCGATAAACCAATATATTTTCGCGAAAACGAAAACTGTATCCCGTGCGATGTAGCATTCAATGGCGGTGCCATTGACCCAGAGGGAAATGTCTATGTTTGCAACCAATGGCGAATCGTTGGTGGCAACATTCTTACCCAATCGCTCAAACAGATATGGAAAGAATCGCCCATATTCAAACAACTTCGAGAAATAAGATTACGCAACTTAAAAGAATGTACCAGCTGTGAACTCTTCCAGTATTGCACTCGTTGCCCCGGGTTGGCCTATTTAGAAGATGAAAACATGTTAGGATGTTCCGCGATCGCCAAGGTGGTGGCCAAAGCCAGAAAAGACGCTGGAGTATACCCCACCGAAGCTCATATCTTTAGTCGTCCAATCGACTAAAAAGGAGGAGAGCCATGAAAAAGTTCACGAAGCCACAGATCGTGGCAAGTGGAACCAGCACGTCGTCCATGAACACGTGCGGCAAGGCCGGCTGTCAGGGCAAATAGCCGTTAAGCCCTCCCGGTATCTCGTTAAGAGATACCGGGACTTTTTTATAAAATTGTATGCTTATATAGATACTTAATGTATAATATAAATATGAACGAAAATATAATCAAAAAAATTCAAGAACAGATTATTCAATTGTTGCCAGTCGACCAACAAAATCGACCTGGCATTTTATTATCGGATAGCTGTAGCGAAATGTCACGATTAATTGGTGGACGAATAAAAATGTCAGACAAGTCCAATCATATATTAATGATGAAAGGGATTGATGTTTGTGGCACTAAAAGAGCACATGATATTTTAATAGTAATAACATCCGGTAATCAAATTTATATTATCGATCCTACAATTTGGCAATTTTTCCCACAAGCAAAGTCGATTTTGGTATCCGTTTCAAGTAATATCGACAATGCTTTAGGTAAAATTCAAACGATATATGGTGGGCAATGGTCAAAAAACGAAGAAATCATTGAGATGAGTGCGAATGAAGAAAAAAAATACTTAGATATCATATCTCAAAATGTCCACGAGAATTTGAAGTAGTTAAGTCTCTCATTTGTCTTATTTGTAAAAGCCAACTCCGACCCACGTGCTTCTTGAAATAGAGCTAAAAAAATGTTAAAATACCCTTACGATGTGGGTTGCTTAACCCGATTGTCCCGCCAATGAGAAAATATTTATTTTTTTGTATCACAATTCTGTTTTTGTTTTTGACATTCTTTTTTTTAATCTCTAAAATCGAAAAATACAATCAAGAGAATAAAAGTTTATTGTCGGGGTTTACAACCAATATACTAAAACCCAATAAATTTATTTTAGATGTTCCCTATATTAATGAAGCGCCGGATGGAAACTTTTCCGGTAATTGGAAAAACGGATGCGAAGAAGCAAGTATAGCAATGGTGGAAAAATATTATACAGGAAAAAAATCAGTGAGTAATGAAGAGGCAAAAAGTTTTATGCAGAATTTGTTTGATATTCAAGATAGATTATATGGCAGTAATGCCAGTACGGATGCAGCGCGAACCGCCAAAATCATAAATAATTACACTTCATTTAGCGCAATTGTAAAAGATAATCCGACAATCGAGGATATTAGGAGACAAATTAGGAAAAAGCGGCCAATTATTTCTTTGCATTATGGATTTGACTTGCAAAACTCGGATATTCCTTTTTCTAGAACTGGCTCATATTACCATATGTTGGTAGTTGTGGGTTATAATGATGAAACGCAGGAATTTATTGTTAATGATGATGGGGATATGAAAAACGGCAAAAACCATCGCTACAATTATGATTTATTTATGAATTCTTTGCACGATTACAATTCTTCTTTAAATAAAACCAACGGCCCCGCGCGGGTGATTTTTACAAACCCTGCTTTCTTTACAACCCATTAGATTTAAACTAAACTAAAAGTATGAGCCCAATCGACGAAATAAAAAACCGGTTGGATGTTGTTGAAGTTGTTGAGGGATATATTAAACTTAAAAAGGCCGGTAAGGACTATAAAGCGCTTTGCCCCTTCCATAAGGAAAAAACTCCCTCTTTTTTTGTATCTCCATCCAAACAAATCTGGCATTGTTTTTCCTGCAACTTCGGGGGCGATATATTCGGTTTTGTGCAAAAAATAGAGGGAATTGAGTTTCCAGAAGCATTAAGGGTTTTGGCAAAAAAAGCCGGAGTGGTTTTAAAAAAAGAAGACCCGCAAATCCGTAGTCAGAGGAATATTTTATACGAAATCTGCGAAGAGGCAGTTGATTTTTTTCAAAAAGAACTCGGGAAAAACAAAGCAGTGCAAGATTATTTAAAGAATAGGGGATTAAAGTCAGAAACAGTTAAGGAATTCAAAATCGGCTATACTAATAATGATTGGGATAGCCTTTTAAAAAATTTGACTGAAATCGGCTACAAGGCCGCGGATATTGAAAAAGCCGGACTGATTTTAAAAAAAGAAAAAGGGAGTGGACATTATGATAGATTTAGGAATAGAATAATGTTTCCTTTGGCGGATTTGAACGGGCAGATTACGGGATTTACGGGCAGGGTTTTTGGCAATGAAAGCGATAAGGTTGGAAAATATGTAAATACTCCAGAAACCATGATTTATAATAAAAGCCGATTGATTTACGGATTAGACAAAGCAAAAATAGAAATTAGGAAAAAAGACCAATGTATCGCAGTTGAAGGACAGATGGATTTAATAATGGCGCACCAGGCAGGATATAAAAATACAATCGCTGTTTCTGGAACTGCGCTGACAGTGGAACATCTTCAGATTTTAAAGCGCTATACTGAAAATTTGGTTTTTTCTTTTGATGCTGATACCGGGGGTGAAGGTGCGACAAAAAGAGCCATTGCCTTGGCGCAGCAATTCGAATTTAATCTTAAAGTGGCAATCTGGGACTCCACAACCGACGGAAAAGACCCAGCAGAAATTATTAAAAAAGACCCGAAAAAATGGGAGCAGGTTTTGAAAAATTCAAAACCGATAATGGAATTTTATTTTGAAAACACTCTTGGCAAGTATTCGAAAAACTTGAGCGTTGACCACAAAAGAGAAATTGCCAAAGAACTATTGCTTCCGATTAAAGGCATCGTTAATGTGGTTGAACAGGCGCACTGGCTTCAGGTTTTGGCATCAAAATTAAAGATTGAGGAAAAAACCCTGGTTGAAGCATTGCGCAGGATAAAATCAAGAGAAGAAAACAGGGAATTACCGACAGAACATTTTGCCGAAAGGTCGCGCATAAAAGAAATCGAAGAAATTCTGCTCGGTCTGGCGCTAAAATATCCAGAATATCTGGAATATCTGAACAAAAATTTTTATGAATCGCTTTTAAACACCGAAGAGCTTAAAAAATTTGTCAAAAATATCAGAATGGACAACATAAAGTCAGAAGGGGATAAATTTCTAGCGAATTACTTGATTTTTAAAGTAGAACATCTTAACATAGAAGAAAAAGAAGTATTAAAAGAAATGGATTTCTGTATCAAGACATTGAAAGAAATCTTCCTGAAAGAAGAATTGGTGAAAATCAGCTTAGAAATGAAAGAGGCAGAGGATGCGAAAAAACAGGACGAGGTTAATAAATTAAAAGAAAAGTCCTGTAAAATAATCGAAGAATTAGACGAATTAAATGTAGATTATGAAAAAACATAAAATAAAAACCCGCGTAAAAAAGAAGCCCGCCTGCCATCGCAAGCGAAGCGTTGTGGGCAGGCTAATTACTCCAGAAGTAATCCAAAAACTGATTACTAGAAGCAAGAATAAAGGTTTTATTACCGAACAGGAAATAATCAAAGCAATTCCTCATTTGGAAAGGGATATTGAAGGCATTGAAGAATTGTACGATAGTTTAAAAAATGCCCATATACAAATTTTGGAAAAAAAGGATTATATTGATTTTATACCAAAAACTTTGGCCGAAACTGAAATTTTGGCAGAGGCCGAAAAAGGAAAGGACAAACCGAAGAAAAAAATAAAGAAACTTTTTGATGATTTGGATAATATTGATTCTGTGCAGATGTATTTGAAAGAAATCGGAAAAACAGATTTGATTTCAGGCGATGAAGAAGTGGAACTGGCTAAAAGGATTCTGAAAGGCGACGAGGACGCAAGGGAAAAACTTACAAAAGCTAATTTGCGCTTGGTGGTAAATATCGCCAAAAGATATGTTGGTAGAAGTCCGCATTTGACTTTACTGGATTTAATCCAGGAGGGGAATATTGGTTTATTCAGGGCAGTTGAGAAATTCGATTACAAAAGAGGGTATAAATTTTCCACCTACGCAACCTGGTGGATAAGACAGGCAGTTACCCGCGCCCTGGCTGACCAGTCAAGGACAGTGAGAATTCCGGTGCATATGATTGAAACAATTAGTAAATTCAACCAAATTAAAAGAAGATTAATACAAGATTTGGGCCGCGAACCCATGCCCGAAGAAATTGCAGCTGAAATGGGAGTGGAAATTGAAAAAATCAGGCACATTATAAAAATTTCCCAAGAAACAATTTCATTGGAAGCGCCTGTGGGCGAGGATGAAGAAGACAGCACGCTTGCTGATTTTGTTGTTGATGAAAAAACTGTTATGCCTCATCAGATTGCAGCTCAAAGATTATTAAGGGATTGGCTGCAGGAAGTCTTGGTTGATTTATCCCCACGCGAACAGGAGATTTTGGGAATGAGATTCGGCCTGAAAGACGGAATAACCCATACTTTAGAAGAAGTGGGCAAAAAATTCAGGGTTACCCGTGAAAGAATTCGTCAAATTGAAGCAAAGTCCCTGCAAAAAATTCGCGAACACAAAAAATTAAAAAAATTGGAAGAATACTAATGTTTAAAATAATTAAGAAATCAAAAATCTCAAAAGCCAGAATCGGCAGATTAAAAGTGAAACACGGCGAAATAGATACGCCGTTTTTCATGTCTATTGCAACCAAAGGAGCTGTTAAAAATTTAACCCCGGAAGAATTAAAACAAATTAATGTGCCGATAATTTTATCCAATACTTATCATCTTATGGCTAGGCCAGGATTAAAGACAATCAAAAAATTCAACGGAATTCATAAATTGATTAAATGGAATGGCCCAATACTGACTGATTCCGGCGGATACCAGATTTTTTCTTTGGCAAAATTATTGAAGCTGAATGATAAGGGAGTGGAATTTTCATTAGCAGAATCCGGAGGGAAAATATTTCTTACTCCGGAAAAGGCTTTGGAATTCCAAAAAGAAATCGGTTCTGATATTTGTATGGTTTTAGATGAATGTCCAGAATACACTAAAAATAAAAAAAGAGTGGAGCAAGCGGTGGGGCGGACCACTTATTGGGCAAAAAGAAGCAGGGATTTAATGAAAAAATGGAAACCTGCCTACCAGCAGGCAGGAGGAGAGATGCCCTTGGTTTTCGGAATTGTGCAGGGCGGTATTTTTAATGATTTGCGCAAAAAAAGTTTAGATGATTTATTGAAACTCAATTTCGATGGTATTGCTGTTGGTGGAGTTTCGGTCGGCGAACCATTTTCAGAAGCGCATAAGATTTTAAAATTTCTTGCTGATAAATTGCCGGAAAACAAACCTCATTATTTAATGGGCGTGGGTTATCCAGAACAAATTATCCAGTCAGTAAAACAGGGGATTGATATGTTTGATTGCGTGATTCCCACCCGGCATGCGCGGCACGGGGAGATGTTTGTTTTCAAGGGCAAGGATTTAAAATACGAGAAAATCCAAATTGGAAAAAGTAAATACGCAACAGATTTTTCCTTACTGGATAAGAATTGTTCTAAAGCGTATCTGCATCATTTATACAAATCAGGCGAATTCTTATATCAGCGTCTTGCCACAATCCACAATCTGAAATTCTATATGGATTTAATGCAAAAAATCCGCGAAGGGATTAAAAAGGGGAGGATATGAAAAATCGGGTTTTGGCCCGATTTTTTAATCTGCTTCCGAGCCCAAGTTTTAGGCAAGTACGCCCACCGGCCCTAAAACCTCAATTCCTTCCTTATTGCCTCTTTTATCATCTCTTTAGGCACGGCTTCATATGTCTTGTCCTTATATTCAACGGTGCGGCACTGGGTCCCGCCGCCAGTAGATTCCGAGCAAGAATCGCCACAAATACTGGCGCATGATTCGCAATAATTGTCTTTTACATCCAATTTGCCAGTTAAAATCTTCTCGATATCAACGCCGTTTATTCTAATAGTGGGAGATCTGACAAAATCATATTTCTTTGCTTCTTCATCGTTTTCTATCTTTGTTTTTTTAATAACTACTTTCACGCCCCTTAATTCCGGCTTGAGTTCGTTTAAAGCATCGTCAAGTACCTCATCGGTTGCTCCACATCTCTCGCAGGTTGAAAGGTCTAAGTATAAAAAATCTATTTTTAGTTTTTTAATTTCGTTTGTCATATTTTTTACGGCTGGAAGATTTCTTCGGGCAGGAAACGAACCTGTTGGACTTCGGGAAATTGCTTGGCCGTGGCTTCAATCTGAAACCACAAAATTCCTACGCGGCAGGAACCGCCGACGGTTCTATTTTTAGAATCGTCAAACTCAAGAGTTAAAACCCCGTCTTTTAGAGAAGCGCCTTTCAAAGAAAGACCATCCAATGGATATTCAGTATCAATCCCTTGTGCCCGCTCTTCCGCGGTAAGTTCTCCCAAAAGCAAAAGTTTGATAGTATCTTGAATCGGCGTTTGGGTAATTGGAATTTCTCTCTCAACCGGTACCAAGCCATTTCTACTGCAAGCGGTATTGCCAAATTCATCCTTATCCAGTTCGTAATTGTAATAATAAAGATTTATTGTTCTTGTTTCTTGCGCAAACACAACGGGAATTCTTAATTCGTCGGCATTCTCCGGCAAACCCGATGGATTGTCTTTTTCTAAAACAAGCGTTCCTTTTTCTGTTTTTGGAGATTCAAATTTTAATTCGGCTGTAAAAGGCACAAATTCTTCGGTCATCCAATCGTCCTGAGCTTGAGCAATGGCCGTTGCCAATAATTCTCTATTGTCATTATACAGCCTAATCGGAAAACTGGCTTCAAAAAACCAAAAGCCCCGAGCTATGCCTTTAATAACCAAAGGGCTGGCAATTGTGTCGTTGGCCTGCGGACTTTCAACCTGAATTAAATCCTCTTTTGGACATAAAGCAAAATCGCAGTCAGGCGCAACTCTGCCAACATAAGAGCCATCAGAACAAAGTCTTGCGTCCATCGTGCAGACAAACGGCTCCTCGCCAGTGATAAGCCTTAAACCCAGCCAAACCCCGGCAAGACCCAGCAAAATAATTAAGACAATTAAAACTTTCTTCATATTTATATTTTATCACATTTTTGACTACTTGTAGCAAAAAACTCCCATCGTGGGAGTTTTTTGCTGGAATAGCACTCTCGGTATGCCCTTGAGCAAGAAAGCCGCAGGGAAGCCTACGTACTCTCAATTAATGTTTTTCTCCTTTGCTCCGCAGGTAGGACTCGAACCTACAACCAACTCCTTAACAGGGAGCTGCTCTACCATTGAGCTACTGCGGAATGGTTACTTGTTTGGCCGTAATGATTTTAAAAATTCCTTACCAAAACCAGATTTTAATTTCTTTTCTTCATTGCGAGCATTTATTCTAGTACCGGCGAATTTTTTATAAATAATTTTCCACGGTCTATAAAATTTAGTTGATTTTGTATCGCCATTATTGTGCTCCCTTAATCTTCTTTCCGGATTTTCGCTTATTCCGACATATATTCTGCTATCTTTGCCACTTTTGATTGCATATACAAAATATTTTTTCATATATTTATTAACAGGGAGCTGCTCCCTGCCTGCCGGCAGGCAGGTACCATTGAGCTACTGCGGAATGGTTATAGTATATTATAAAATAATTTTTAAATCAATCCAAGATTTTACTTTTTAATTAAAATCAATTATAATTAAAACAAAGGTTGATTGATAATTGGTGATAATAATTAATTTTTAACCAAATAACAAAAAACTTATGAAAAATATTTTTATCGGAATATTGATTGCTTTTTTGATGTTTAGTTTTGTGCCAGCTTTTGCCCAACAGCAAAACCAGCAGCAACAGGGTGCCCAGACACAAACCCAGAACCAGACACAAACCCAGAACCAAACTCAACAACAAACCCAGAATCAGGGAGAAGAACAGCAAATTCAGACAAAACAACAAATGAAAGAACAGGCAAAAACCGTTAATGGAGAGACGTATCGCAATACCGTTTCCAATGTTGTGCAGGAATTATTGGATGTTGTTGAAAATGAAAAGAGTGGGATAGGAGAACAGGTTAGAGTTATTGCCCAAGAACAAAAGAGGGTTCAGGAGCAAGTTGCCGATCAAATTGAGGCGGTTCAGAAAAGAAACAAGATTAAAACATTCCTGATTGGTACGAGTTATAAAAATACTGGTGCCTTACGTAGCGAAATAGTCCAATTAAGAAATAGGATTGAGCAACTGAACAGATTAATGGAGCAAGCCCAGAATCAAGCAGACGAGACAGCACTTCAAGAACAAATACAAACCATGGAGGAAGAACAAACAAGAATAAATTCGTTTATTGAAATAAACGAAAGCAAATTCAGTTTATTCGGTTGGTTGGTGAGATTATTTAATAAATAAGATTATCACAATAATGGTGTTGACGATATATTTATAATCCGATATAGTTAAAATACTATTTTAAAAGGTCGTAATAATTAATTTAATTAAGCTACTTGTGGTTCTGAAGAATTGCAAGGGGCTAAAATAACATGTTTAAATGTCCAAAATGCGGTTATCAGAGCGAGGTTGCAGGAAATTGTCCTACCGATAACGAAGTTTTAGTAGAGGAATTAGGAACAGAACAGGAATCAAATGTTACCCCTCCAACCGCTGATGAATCTATTCCAACAGGAGAAGAATCAAAACCTACAGAAGAATAGAAATCATAAGGCGAAATTCTAGGAATCATGGTGGGCTACACTATTATGTGTGTTCATCTGCCTGAATGCTAAAAGTCCCGATCATATTTAATTGATGGGGTTTTTAGTTTAAAAAGGTGGTAGAATAAATCTATGAGACAAATAGGAAGCAAAAAAGATGGTCTCGCCAATTCGGAGGCGATAAAGAAACTTAAAGAATTTGGGAGAAACACCCTTCCTCAAGAAAAACCGTATTCAAAAATACGGCTATTTTTAAGCCAGTTTCACAGCCCCTTAATGTATATTATGCTCGCGACAGTTATTATTTCTTTTTTATTGAAACACTACCCAGATACTGTCTTTATTGTCATCGTATTGCTTATTAATATTGTGGTCGGTTTTTATCAAGAAAATAAGGCCAATCGATCGCTTCTCGCATTAAGAAAAATGGTGAAAATAAGAGCGAGAGTCTGGCGGGATGGTTGTGAAAAGGAAATTGATAGCGAAGAATTGGTAGTCGGTGATGTAGTACTTTTAAAAGCCGGAAATAAAGTGCCGGCAGACGGACGCATCATTGAATCAAAAAACTTGAAAGTAAATGAGGCAAGCCTTACAGGAGAATCGCAGGCAGTTGAGAAGGAAATTGAAAAAGCCAATATGGTTTTTATGGGTACGATTGTGGAAGAAGGACGGGCAACAATAATAGTTGTTGCAACCGGCATTAACACGCAAATCGGAGAAATCGTGTCGCTCCTCAAAGAAACCAAAGAAAGCAAAACCCCGCTTCAGAAAAAAATTGCTACACTCTCAAAAATTATCGGAGTATTTATTCTTTCTATTATTTTTGTCATTATTATTGTCGGTTATTTTACGGAAAAATCTTTTGCTGATATTTTTATCGTCTCGTTAGCCCTTGCAGTTTCAGTAATACCAGAAGGGTTGCTTCCTGCTATTACCGTCGTATTGGCCCTAGGGATGCGGCGTATCTTCAAACAGAAAGGTTTGGTAAGAAAACTTGCCGCAACAGAAACCTTAGGAAGTGTAACTGTTATTTGTACAGACAAAACAGGAACACTTACAGAGGGGAAAATGCAAGTGAGCCACATTTTAACGAGCACAAGAGAGTTAATGAGTAATCGTTTTAACGGACTTGCCAAAGGTGAAAATGCCAACGGTGTTGAATCGCATATTTCAGCGTTAAAAATTGCCACATTAGCAAATGATGCTTTTGTGGAAAATCCAGAAGCGGAATTACAAAAATGGATAGTGCGAGGTAGGTCAACTGAGCAAGCATTGCTTTTGGCGGGGATGCAGTCGGGTTTGAATAAAAAAGAGTTGGAGAAACAATATCCAGTGCTGGACAGGATTACCTTCGAATCCGATTACAAATTTGCCGCAACGTTTCATCGTAAAGATGAAAATCAAAATATGCTTTATGTTATCGGGGCGCCGGAAGAAATTATCGCTCGTTCAATTGATTTGGATGTTGACAGCAAAAAAGAAAAACTAGGCACTATTGAAGCAAATAAATTAATAGCGAAACTGGAAACGCTGACGCAAAAGGGATTGCGAGTTCTTGCTTGTGCTTATAGGGACTATGATTCCAAAACAAAATATCAAAATTTTACCGCATTAGTGAAAGGGCTTTCGCTTGTTGGATTTATCGCTCTTAAAGATCCGCTTCGCCGAGACGCCAAAGAATCAATCGCAATTACAAAAAAAGCGGGCATTCGCACGGTTATTGTTACGGGAGATCACAAATTTACCGCTAAAGCAATTGCTGAAGAAATTGGCCTTGAAGCAGGAAACGAAAACATAATTGAAGGCAAGGACTTAGAAATTATAAGCGATACCGTATTGAAAGAAAAAGCGAAATATATTTCTATTTATGCCCGCGTGTCTCCACGACACAAACTGCGAATCGTTGACGCGCTTCAAGCCAATGGAGAAGTGGTAGCAATGCTCGGTGATGGTGTTAATGATGCCCCAGCTCTCAAATCTGCTGACATTGGAGTTGCTGTCGGTTCTGGTACAGATGTGGCAAAAGAGGTGGCCGATTTGGTATTGCTGGACGATAATTTCAAAACCATAGTTAAGGCGATTGAACAGGGCAGAATGATTTTTGGAAATATTAGAAAAGTTTTTGTGTATTTGGTGGCGGATGATTTTTCCGAACTCTTTTTATTTTTAGCAACTATGGCAATGGGCTTTCCGCTTCCATTGCTGCCAGCACAGATTCTTTGGTTGAACCTTATTGAGGATGGGCTTCCAGATATTGCTCTTACCACCGAACAGGAAACAAAAGGAGTAATGGATGAGAAACCAAGAAATCCCAAGGAACCGATATTAAATAAATCATTAAAACTTTGGATGACTGCCATTTTCTTTATTACTGGCTTGGCGGCGTTTCTATTATTTTTCTTCCTTTGGAAACTAACTGGAGATTTGTATAAAACAAGAACAATAGTTTTTGCTCTTATGTGCGTTGATTCTCTGATTTTTGCCTTCAGCGTTCGTTCATTCAAGAAGACAATTTTTAGAAAAGATATATTCTCCAACCATTATTTGGTTGGTGGCGTAGTCATTAGTTTGATTTTGCTTATTGGAGCTATTTATTTTTCGCCGTTGCAAAAACTTTTAGCTACTCAACCCTTAGGCATAATTGAATGGCTTATAATTTTTGGCATAACATTAGTAGAAATCATATTGATTGAATTTTTCAAGAAGAGAATTTTTTGTGCCAAGCCAATAAAGAGTTTTGACAAAATATTTTAAATTTGCTATCATATAATATATGGAAAACATAAATAATAAATCAAACGAAAACCCCCTATCATTGCAAGAGTTTAAATTAATGGTTCAAGAATTAATTAAACAGGAAAAAATAGAAAATAAAACCGGTCATTTTAATCGTTTTGAAGATATAAATGAATTAACTGAAGAAGACCAAAAAATGTGGGAATTAGTGAATACTAACTGGGAAAAAGCATCTGATGAAATCGTTGAATATAAAAATAAAATTCCTCAAGAACAAAAATCGCGTATGGTTTTTGCTGCATATTTGAGTAATATGATTATGCGGAACATGAATAAATCCAGAAAATAATATAAGGAGGTGCGGAAATGAAAAAATTGATTGTCGGTCTGATGTTCTTTTTATTTATTGATTTGTGGGCAATTGCCTATTTTGGAACAAAATCGGCAAAGTGGTTTCTATTTTTTCCAGTGGCGTTTTGGCTTTCTTCGTTATTGTTATGTTTTTTAATAATAAAGAGCCAAAAAAGACGATTCCAATGACCACCGAAAAGGGCGTTCTATTTGATAGGACGCCCCTTTTTAATAGTTGAAAAAATAAAAATAAAGGGATATAATAAAATATATAATAATTAATATTTAACGGGATGAAAAAGATACTTACATTTATAATAGTTATAGTCGTAATCGCTGGAATGGGTTACTTTGCCTTTTACAGGCCTCAACCCAGTAATAATAATCAGCCGATTGGAGGGGATAGAGATGAGCACGATTGTATTGGCTCTGCGGGGTATTCTTGGTGCGAGACAAAGCAAAAATGTTTGCGCGTTTTTGAGGAATTCTGCTCAGACCAGGTTGCTGACTTGGTGGATGTGGTTAGGCAGGTCTCGGGCATAAATCTTGCAGTAAAGGGTGAGACAAATTTTGATTGGATTGTTTTTGATGGAACAACTCGTGCAGATAAAAGCATCTCGGGAATTCTTTACCAGGTAGATGATATAAAACGGGCGGATTATGATAAAATCGAAAAATTCTTTAATGATAATTATAAAATTGACATAAATAATATTGCTGACGGAGTGGCTGGAGGACTGCGTGGATACAGTATAAATTATATGGCTTGCATCTTGAATTTCAGGCATAATCAATTGAAGGAAAATGAAAATGCGCCGACCGAAATTGTAGGCGATAGCTTGAATGTAAAACTTGAATGCGGATATTTCAATCCCAATGACGTTGCTAAAATTTTAATTGAACAGAAAATTAAGGAAATTCTGGCAGCAAAATACGATAAAAAAGTTACTGATGTTATGTTTAATATTACCAGATCTGATGATACGCATGTTGTGGGAAACGTTTTCTTTTTAATAGATGGAGAGCAGGGCGAAGGCGGGGGAGTGTTGGCAATAAAAAATCAAGACGAATGGAAGTTGGTATATGACGGTAATGGTAGTGTCGATTGCCAGTTATTGAAAAATACTTATAAATTCAGCGATGATTTATTAATTAATTATTGCGATTAAAAAATATGAAAAACTTCAAAATTATATTCATTATTGCTTTGGCAATTATATTTGTCGTAACTGCTTTCACAGCTATTTTTAATGCTGGCAGGATATTGGGACAGGTTTTTAAGGTTTATGTTTTTAAATACCAGGACTGCGAGTATAAGGTAATTCCGATTGAGGTGGCGCCCAATGCCATACCCAAAGAGCAACCTTCAATAAGGGAATGTTCTATTGATTATAACGGAGCAAAACGCGAAATTGCCGAAGGATTGGCATTATTAATTGTTTCTATTCCGATTGCCTATATTTCCCAAAGTTCTTTACGAAAAAATATTAAAGAGGCGAAAAATAAAAAGTAAAATAAAACAAAAAAAATGAAAGATTTTATTGAATTCATAAAAAAGCAGGTGGTTGTGGGGCTGGCTATCGGTTTTGTGCTTGGCGGGGCAGTATCAAAAGTAGTCAGCGCGCTGGTTGAGGATATTATCAATCCGATTGTCGGAATCTTTTTAGGAAAATTGGGAAACCTGGCAAGTGTTAGTTTACATATCGGTTCAGCTTACATAAGAATCGGCCACCTTATTTCCATCGCGATTGATTTTACTATAATCGCTTTTGTGGTTTATCTTGGATTTAAGTATCTGAAATTGGACAAAAAAACGAGGAAATTCGTTAAAGCGCAATTTATAGCATACGGCATATCTGTCCCCGCCCCAAAGGCGGGATTTTGCTTGTCTCGTAGTAGCTTCCGTTGTGTTTTTGCATAGATTTACTAGATATTTGCATAGATTTGAATATTGTGATACAATGTTCATATGGAAGAAAAATTACTTACAATTAGTCAGGCTGCTGAATATCTAGGTGTTTCTTTAGATACGCTTCGTCGATGGGATAAAAGCGGAAAATTAATTGCAATAAAAAAAGATGGTGGAACCCATAGATATTACAGCGAAAAAGATTTAGAAATTTTTACTAGCGATTTAATGAAACTTGCTTCGGAATGGATTTATGATGGCGTTGAATTTCCAGGTACGTTTTATTGTTCAACGAGTTCTATTTTTAATGCCAGACTTACAAAAATGGAACACATGCTTATGCGAAAACCAGGATTTGAGAAATTATATTCTTTGATCGTTCTGATTGCAGGAGAGATTGGCGATAATTCGTTTGCTCACAATTTGGGAAAATGGCCAGATGTGCTGGGTATTTTCTTTGGCTATGATATTACAAAGGGTGTTATTGTGCTTGCTGACAGAGGGTTGGGTATTTTAGAAACGTTGCGTCAAGTCCGACCGGGGCTTTCAACTCATGTAAACGCAGTAGAAGTCGCATTTACTGAATTTATTTCTGGACGCGCACCAGAAAAACGCGGCAATGGTCTCAAGCTTGTTCGGGAAGTGGTGATAAAACAGCCAATTGATTTATTTTTTACGAGTGGCGATGCTGAGGTGAGAATGCAGGGTTCTGATAAAATATTCCGCGTAACGCATGGTCAGCGCGTTGTTCGGGGATGTTTAGCGAAAATAGAGTTTTAATAATAATTTTAAAAATAAAAACATATGAAATTACAATTAGAAAAATTCGGCAAAACATTAATTTCACGAGAATTGGGTAGTGAAGCTTTTAAAGCTCTTCAACAGACATTGAGTGAACTGTCTAAGGATGAAGAATTAGAAATAGATTTTTCTGGGGTATTAACATTGTCACCTTCCTGGGCTGATGAATTTTTAAGTCCATTATTTAACCTTATTGGCAATCGTTTGGTGCTTTTGCCCAGCGACAATCTTTCAGTACACGCAACTCTTAAAATTCTTCAAGAATCGAATAAGAGTTTATTTAATATCAAAACTTAATATTTGGTCAAGATATAAAAATGGAGACTATGGCGATTAATTCGCTGTCGTCTCCTTTTATTTTCATCCCGCGTAGCCTTGGCGTAGTGGGATCCAGCCTCGACTAGACGAGATTGGAGTCGAGTCTAGGCGGGCCAGCCTCGCCGAGTCTAGGCGGGCCAGCCTCGCCGAGTCTAGGCGGGTTGCATTTTATTGTAAAAAAGGGGATAATAGAGGTATGGAAATAATTATTAATCATTTAATCGCGAAAATAAAAATATGGGAACTTTATATATAATTTTAGGCGTGGTTTTGTTTATTCTTTTAATTTCTATAAGACAGGTTAATCAATACCAAAAGGGCGTAAAGTTTATGCTCGGAAAATATATTGGTATGATGAATCCAGGTTGGAGATTAGTTTTCCCGATTATTCAGTCCTATCAAAAAGTCGATTTAAGGGTAAAGGCAGTTGACGTTCCTGACCAGGAAGCGATTACCAAAGACAATATTTCAGTAAAGGTTAATGCGGTTATCTATTACAAAGTTAGCTCTGCGGAAAAAGCTATTTTGGAGGTTGAGGATTTTTATTACGCTATTTCCCAACTTGCTCAGACAACAATGAGAAACGTTGTTGGCCAGGTTGATTTAGACGGGCTGTTGTCTCAAAGAGATAAGGTTTCAGAAAACATCAGGAGTATTATTGACTTAGCCACTGATCCCTGGGGCATAAAAGTCGATAATGTTGAATTGAAAGATATAACCCTGCCCGAAGAAATGAAAAGAGTAATCGGCAAACAAGCAGAAGCAGAAAGAGAAAAAAGAGCGATAATTATTAAAGCTGAAGGAGAGGTAATTGCTGCAAACAATATGGCAAAGGCAGCAGAAACTCTGTCCGGAGCCAAGGGCGCGCTTCATTTAAGGACATTGCAGTCAATTAATGATATAAGTTCTGACCAATCAAACACCATTGTTTTTGCTGTTCCTCTGGAAATCTTGCGGGCATTCGAGCGATTCGGAAAAAAAGAATCTAAAGATTAATTTATTTCCCCGCCCCCAAGGCGGGGATTTGCTTGCCTCGCCGAAGCTTTATGCGAAGGCGGGTTGTCCGCAGCACTTATGGTGTGGCTTGATAGAGGAATAAAAGTAAAGTTATCCACAATAAAACTATTGACACCCGACTATTTGGTCGGGTATTATTAATATATGGAACAAAAAGTAACAAAAAGACAAAAAGAGGTTTTGCAAATTATCTACAACAATATTAAAAATTCTGGTTTTCCGCCATCTTTTAATGACTTGAAAGAAGGGTTAGATATAAATTCAAATCAAACAATATTAGATCATTTGGCCAATTTAGAAAAGAAAAGATTAATAAAAAGAGAAGAAGGCTCTGCGCGAGGAATAAAGATCCTGAAGAAAGGATTTGGGATTTTGGGAGCAAATCAACTTGTTCCGGTTGTGGGCACAACAGCAGCTGGCGGTTTTGCCGAAGCCATTGAAGAGATAGAGAACTGGGAAGAATTATCAGAAGAAATTGCCAAATTGAATGATGACTTAATAATAGTAAAGGTGAGTGGAGATTCTATGATTAATGCTGGTATAAATGATGGTGATTTTGTATTAATAAAAAGAACTAATAATTTTAAGAAAGGAGATATTGTTTTGGTGCAAAATGGTGAGGGCACAACATTAAAAAGAATGATGTTTCAGAATGGTAAATATTTTTTAAAACCCGAAAATCCGAAATATGAAAATATTTTTCTTACAAATGAAATGCAGATAATTGGAAGAATGATTGAAAAAAATAATATAACTTCTGATCAAAACAAACAAAATATAAAAATAGCGAGTAATGATAAACCATATTTTAAAAAAGACAATATTTCAATATATAAAGATGATATTTTAAAAATTAATTCAATTCCCAATAATTCCGTCGACTTAATTATTACTTCTCCTCCATATAATGTCGATATTTGTTACGGTTCTAATAATGATAATTTAATTTATAATGATTATTTGGAATTTACTCGAAAATGGATTAAAAAATGTTTTGATTTAGCGAAAAATGAAGGGCGATTTTTATTAAATATTCCACTTGATAAAAACAAGGGCGGACAAAAATCAGTCGGAGCAGATATAACTAAAATTGCAAAAGATATTGGCTGGAAATATCACTCAACAATTATATGGAATGAAGGGAATATTTCTCGTCGCACAGCTTGGGGTTCTTATATGTCGGCTTCCGCTCCTTATGTTATTGCTCCAGTAGAATTGATTTTGGTTTTATACAAAGATAGTTGGAAGAAAACAGGCGGCAGTAAAAAGAACGATATTACAAAACAAGAATTCATGGATTGGACAAATGGGATTTGGACATTTCCAGGCCAGAGCAAAAAAGGGGCGGGCGGCCATCCCGCGCCATTTCCAGTTGAATTGCCAAAACGCTGTATAAAATTATTTAGTTTTATTGATGATACTGTCCTAGATCCATTTTTGGGTAGTGGTTCAACGCTTATTGCCGCGTATTTACATAATAGAAAGGGAATAGGTATTGATATAGATAAAAATTATTGCGATATAGCAGTAAATCGTTTACAACAAGAAGCAAAAATTAATCAACCAAATTTACTAAAATAATATTATGAAACAAAAGAACAAAAAAACAACTCAAATAGGTCTTATAAAAGAATATTATCGTAATCATCCCGGTAAAGATATACCTCATAGTGAATCTGTTCCTTGGTTATATTCCGAATTTGAAAAAAGAACCGGGAAAAAATTTGCTGATCCCGACAGAGGTATTAGATCATTGGCAGATAAGGGATTTTTAATATATGTAAAGAAAGGAGTTTATAGATATAATGATAATTATAAAAAAGACAAAACGTTGCATGATTTTACTCCAAAGCAAAAAGAAGAAATTAAAAAAAGAGATGGATATAAATGTGTAGTTTGTGGACGAGGAAAGAAAGATGGCATTGAGTTGCATGTTGATCATATAGATTCCAGGCAAAAAGGCGGAGAGGCAATGTCAATAGAAAACGGCATGACTTTATGTGGGCAGCATAATTATTGGAAGAAAAATCTTGGTCAAACCGAAAGTGCCAAGAAGATGTTTATTAAATTTTATAATTTAGCCAAATCGAGAAATTCAAAAGAATTAATTTCATTTTTTCCAGAGATTTTATCAATATACGAGAAGCATGGCGTTAATGGTCATATTGAGTGGAAGAAATAATCGAGAAAAATTTGATAAAAATAAATTTATGGGAATCACTACAGAACAAGAGAATAAGATTAAAAATCTTGATAAGTTAACACCGGAACTCAAAAAGGCCTTGTTAGAAGATACGCAACGAGCAGGATTTAATACTGCGCTACATCAATGCCGGGTTATGTTTGATTTAATTGATGCAACTGAAAAATTTAATAAAGCCACCGAAGAACACAACAAAAAACTGATTATATTGACGCGTGTTATCGCAGGACTAACCCTTTTAATGTTGGTCGGATTAGCAATTCAAATTTGGTTGGCATTAAAATAACTAACCAAAACCTAGTAGTGGCGGGGTAAATAAGATCAATGATTACCGAAGAAATCAAAAAAATTGGATTGAGAAAATTTGATTGGATTTAACTCTTGACGTATAAATTTAGACGATATAAGTTAATAGAGATGAAAATTAGTTCTTTAAATTAAAAAGGAGGAGAAAAATGAAGCTCTTTAAAAAAGGAGACGTTAAGATTTCTGTGATCAGTACTTTGATAGGTATTGTTCTTGGTGGCTTGATTTCTTATTCCGTATCGTCCTATTTTTATCAAAAAGACATAGCCAGTATTAGAAGAAAATTATCTTTCCCGGTCACGCCAGCTGAATTTTTGAAAATAGGATCGGTAATTCCAACCCTTGGCCGCTTAATTGAACCTCTCGATGCGCATAAGTACGTATATGATGATATTGATAAGGTTGATTACAAATGGATGAAGAGGCTATACAAAAAAGATGGAAACGGAGATTGGATATGGAGGCTTTGTCCTCGTTGTGGGGGCGAGAACATCAGAAAAGTTTCTGGTTCATGCAGACACGGTCGATGTTTTGGTTGGATTTATATAAACGATATGAAAGAAGATAGTTCATACAATATTGTTTTCCCCCTTTTAGATAAGTATAGGCTACGTTGTGATGATTGCGATACAGTGGAGGAGTATTTTACGGCTGAAGTACATGCTGAAGCTATTTCAAGATTTTTTCTAGATCTAGACAAGATTAAAAAAATACTCGAAGGGGAAGAGAAGCAGGAATTCTATCTTACATTTGACAATGCTATATCAGATGTTGTAATGGGAAAAACTCTAAAGGTTTTAAAAGGAAAGGAATTTGAAATGCGAAAAAAATTAAATGAGAAACAATGACATTTGAAGAATAAGATTTTAAAAAAAGCCGTCGGTAATCCGGCGGCTTTTAAAATTGACCGCGTCAAACGCGGTTTGTTTTGTTTTAAAATTAATGATACCGCGTCAAACGCGGTTTAATTTACCTTCGCAATTGCAAGGCAAGTTAGATTTTGGTATAATAAGAGTGTAAGAATAAAAAATAAATTTATGATTTTTACTATAATCGGGATTTTGGGGCTAATTTTCATTATTATCGGCGTACTCCTCCAAAAAAATAGAAAAATAGAAAATATATTTTTCTTAATCGGCGGAATTTTGATGTTGGTTTATAGTATTTATTTAGAAAATACGATTTTTATTATTCTTCAGGCGATATTTAGTTTGTCCGCAATTTGGGAATTAATAAAAATTAATAAGAATTAACAACAAACCTATGAACAAAATAAAAATAAAAAATCATAGTTTTACGGCGTTTTCGTGGTTTGCTGCCTGGTTATTTACCATCGGATTTCTGCACCTTGGATTCTGGAAGGCGGTGCTGGCAATTATTGTTTGGCCGTATTATATCGGAGTTTATATTGCCGCGTTGATTAGCTGATAAGAATAAAAAAGTAATTTTATGTTTAAAAAATTGACTTTAGCTTATTTGGCGAAAAACATATCAATTGTAATTGGTTTGGTTTTGATCTGGCGCGGAATTTGGTATGTGCTTGATGGAATAGACAAATGGCTTTTGGGCGGTAGCCATGTCTGGACAGCTATTATCGGCATTGTGCTTGGGCTGTTGATTTTATACTTGCCGGACAAAGATTTGAAAGAAATCGGGAAGTTATAAATTAATTAAAAAAATCATATGTTTGCAAAATTATACGCAATTGCATTACCAGTATTCTTTGTCATAGATATGATTTGGCTTGGTTTAGTGGCTAAGGATTTTTATCGCGCGCAGATTGGCGCTTTAATGAAGCCGAATATAAATTGGATTGCGACCATTGTTTTTTATCTGATTTTTATCGCTGGCTTGGTGGTGTTTGTTATTTCTCCAGCAGTGGGAAAAAGCTCGTGGACGCACGCTCTTTTCTTTGGTGCGCTATTTGGCCTGGTTTGTTATGCTACTTACGATTTGACGAATTTGGCAGTAGCCAAGGATTGGCCCCTTTTAGTAACTATTATTGATTTAATATGGGGTGCAGTACTTGCGGCCTCTGTTTCAATCGTGACTTATTTTATTGCTAATAAAATAGAAATATAAATAAATTTTATGATACCATACATTATTATCAGCATAGTTGTGATATTTATTATTTTCGTGGTTTTTGTTTTCAAGATGAAGAAAAGAATGTTAAGGCCACTGACGCCATTAACGAGTATTGCTTTTGTTTTTATAGTCGTGGGTATTGTGTCAGTATCTAACAACAACCGCCTAATCAGTTATGGCTTGTTCGGCATGGGAGTTATTTTGGCAATAATTGATGTAATAATTAATAAGAATAAAAAAAACATATGAAACCATCTTTAATCGGACTTTTACAGGCAATTGGCGTGATTGGGTATTGCGTTTTGATTGCGCTAATATTTAATTTTCTGAGTACAAGAAACATCGAGCCACCGGGAATTATCGGATTTACCGCAATGTTGGTGATACTGGTATTTTCGGCAGCAGCAACCGGTTCGATTGTTTTCGGCTATCCAGCCTATCTATTTTTCAAGGAAGGCAAGATAAAAGAATCATTGAAAGTTTTGTTCTTCACGGGCATATTCTGCCTGATAATTGCTGCCATCATCGCCCTTGTGTATTTGATATTTTAAAATGCGGATTTCTATTATTATTAAAGCGAATGCGAAGCAAGACAAAGTTGAATTGCCGAAAGTTTCAGTCAAGGCACCTGCAAAAGAGGGGAAGGCGAACGAGGCAGTAATAAAACTCTTGGCAGAGTATTTTGAAGTTCCAAAATCAAGTGTTATAATTAAGTCAGGATTAAAAAGTAAGCATAAAATAATAGAGATTGAATTATGAACAGCTATAATTGGTATTCACAATTAATCAAACCATCGTGGTCTCCGCCAAGCTGGCTTTTCGGCCCTGTCTGGTCTTTTCTTTATATTTTAATCGCTATTTCTTTTGGCAAGGTTTTTTTAATGGTTTTTCAGAAAAAGATTCCCTGGATTATTGCTTTACCCTTTATACTTAATCTTGTTTTTAACCTTATTTTTACGCCCATACAATTCGGATTGAAAAATAATCTGCTTGCAGCAATAGATATTTTGTTTGTTCTGGGAACATTAATCTGGGCAATGGTAGCGATTTATCCGCACGTACGTTGGATTGCTTATATACAGATTCCATATTTACTCTGGGTTGCTTTCGCAACTATTCTTCAACTCACGATTACATTTTTAAACAGATAATTCAACACAAATAATTCTATTGACAAAATAGCACGCGGGTGCTATTTTTAAAATGGCAATGCAAGTCCGCCCAAGGCGAGACAAGGAGGTGAAAGTGAAGAGCACATTAAAATTGAACGACACGTCTTATGGGAGTTTTTTGTATGCTGTATGTAGCGATTGCGGAGACAAAGGATGTTCCTTTTCGCACTGGGGCATATTATTGCCCAAAGGAAAAATCGGAAAGTTCTGTCATTTCTGTTGGGACAACAGACTGGAAAAGAGAAAACACGGAGAAATCCGTCTTGCTCTCGGCATTCAGCCCCCAGGTATTCCCGAAATTTTTCATGGTTGCTGTCTTTGGGTTTTAACCGAAGACAAAATGCTTTATCAGTTGAGGCCGGTGAACGGAGGGAAGAATGAGGTGTTTATTGTTTCCGTGAACAGGAAGGAATCCAATTACGAGATCAGGGCAAGGGTAATGCGTCTGCAAATTGGCGAAAGATTCGTATTCAGGATCCGTGAGGACAAAGACAACGGCTTGTTCTATACCTTCCCAGTGGCAATGATAAAGCCGTGCTAAATTTCTGGAAAAGGAGGTGAATAATGAAAAGAAGAATTTGTTTATTGGTTTTCTTTCTACTCGTTTTTGCCGTCACCCTCGCTGCTGGCAATATCACCAGAGGAGACGTGGCCTTGGTTCCGGACGAGATGCTGGTTACCATCATGAAACCCGATGGGATTCAAGGCAAGGACTTTTTCTTCAATTTCGGGGATACGGCCAAGATCGACTATCCCGGAATTGTGATTGTCTTTGGTACTGGTAAAGGTAAAGTGCTGGTTTTTTACAAGCGCACCCAGGAAAGCCGTGGCATCACGTGTCCGAATGGAGGATATTTCTTCCTGGACACTAAAACCTTTCTGGAATGGAAAGCAGGAAAGGCAGCCAAAACCCAGAAAGAAAAGAGGTTGCTCAAGAATCTGGTCAGGAAAATCAGGACCGGATAATCAACGAGCCACAAGGGTCGCGTTTCGCGCGACCCCTTTTTATTTACTTCACGCCTGGTGTGGTTTTGACTTTTTTAAATAATTAAATTTTGGTAAAATCAATATATGATTCATACTATGGCTGGAGTTTTAGGGATAAAAATTAATAAATTTCTAATGAGATGAAAAAATTAACTTTAGCTTATTTGGCAAAAAATATATCAATCGTAATTGGTTTAGTTTTAGTATGGCGCGGTATTTGGTATGTGCTTGATGGAATAGATAAATGGTTTTTGGGTGGTAGCCATGTCTGGACAGCCATTATCGGCATCGTGATTGGATTGTTGATTTTATATTTGCCGGATAAAGATTTAAAAGAAATTGGAAAGTTGTAAGAATTAAAAATCTTACTGAGAAGAATAACAAATGAAAATTCCTATTATTGTCAAAGTGAACGAGGCAGTGATAAAATTTCTTGGCAGAGTATTTTAAAATTTCAAAATCAAATATCAAAATTATCCGCGGATTAAAAATAAAAATAAAATAATAGAAATTAAATTTGATAAAATAATAATGTTTGCAGATTAATTATTAAAACTACATTATGAATGTGAAAATAAATGAGTTTATAAATTTTATACGTAGCCAAGGCGTAGTGGGATTGGCAATTGGATTTATTTTAGGCGGTGCGGTTTCTAAAGTTGTTTCCGCGTTTGTCAACGACTTAATCAATCCGATTATCGGAATCTTCTTGGGAAGATTGGGTAATTTATCAAATCTCGGCCTGCACATCGGCTCGGCCTATATAGGGTTCGGGCATTTTATTTCTATTTTGATAGATTTTATAATTATTGCCTTGGTTGTTTATTACGGGTTTAAAGCATTAAAACTTAATAAAGTAGATAAAAAAGATATATGAAAATAGCAAATTTTTTCTTGTGGGCCATGACTTTAATTGGGCTGGTAATATCTATTATCGGCGCCATCGGCCTTGTTGATTTAGCATTAAAGACATGGGTATTCACGAAAGCGGATGACGAATGTTATTATTACGACGCAGTTCGCGTACCAGAGGAGAAAACAGGGAGTGTTGTTTCAGAAGTGGATTATCAGAAACAATGTTTAGAGAATCAAACAGCGCGACGTCAAAGCAAAGCCGCGACCAGTATTGCGCAGATAATTATCGGCGTGCCCGTATTCCTGTTTTTCTTTAAAACGGCAAAATCATATAAAGCGTAAAACAAAAACCCCTCTTGCGAGGGGGTTTTTGTTAAATTTTCAAAAATTTAAGCGACTGACTATGAAAGATGTTTTGAAACAAGTTTTGTCATCTCAAACATATTGACGGTTTTTTTCCCGCCAAACACTACTTTCAGATTTTCGTCAGCATTGATGTTGCGTCTGTTGGTTTTGTCTTGAAGATCGTGCTTCTTGATATATACCCAAAGCTTTTTTACAACTTCGGATCTCGGCATTGGACCACTACCAACGACCTCAGCTAAAGCCGCACTGACTTTTAACGGCTTCATAAACGCTGAATTTGCTTTTCCTGCCATATTTGTTTACCCTGTTAAATATCCCGCCACGGCGGGATCCCGCAAAGCGGGATTTAACAGGGTGAATTAATTATTATCTCTACTTCTATTATATCCCCTATATAAGGGTTTGTAAAGGAGTGTAAAGGATTTTAATGCCCAAGTGGCCAAATCCTGAATAAGATGAGATACATAGGTAACACTTCTAAATTGCCTAAAGTCGGGTAATTTTGCTAAGATTTAGAGGTTATTAACCATTAAAGTATCTCATTTTTATGTTATCTCTTAATATTAAACAAATAGCCTTCTATCT
>DATKZC010000013.1:0-9965 GCA_035528175.1 Minisyncoccota bacterium | reverse complement strand
ATTCCCGGAAAAAGCATAATAGACAAAGCAAAGATTATAGGAATCACTCCTGCTTGGTTGACTTTTAAGGGTAGGTAAGTCGAGAATCCGCCATAAACCCTTCGCCCCTTAATCCTTTTTGCATAAGCAATAGGAACTTTTCTCTGGGCCTCATTAATTATAACGACACCGACAATCACCAGAACTGCTACAACTATAAAACCCAAATATGCGGGCAATTGCGCTGGGGTATAAGTCGCGATAATCTGCTGGATAGATGAAGGAATTCTTCCGACAATACCGGCAAAAATCAATAAAGAAACTCCGTTACCGATTCCTTTTTCGGAAATTAATTCGCCCAACCACATCAGGAAAACCGCTCCGGCCGTAATTGTAGCAATGGCAGTAAATAATGCAAATGAAGACAGAGGAATAACTATCTGTTGGCTAGTTAAAAGATTTATCATTGCATATGCCTGAAGGGCTGCCAGAGGCACGGTCAAAATTCTTCCGTATTGGTTAAATTTTCTCTGTCCTTCCGGGCCTGATTCGTGGTACATTTCTTTAAGTTTCGGGAAAATCATTGTTAAAAGCTGCAAAATAATCGTGGCAGTAATAAATGGTCCAAGGCCCAACATAGCGATTGAAAAATTCTGCATTGCGCCTCCGGTAAAAATATTAATTAAACCAAAAAGCTGATTTCCTTGAAAAAATGACCGGAGTTTTTCTGTGTTAACTCCCGGCACTGGAATATTTGAAATCAGACTAAAAACTATTAATAAACCGGCAACAAACAATATTTTGTTCCTTAATTCTTTAACTTTGAAAAGTTGTTTAATTTTTTCTAACCATTGCATATTTTTTCTGCGGATTTTGACATTCTACAATTTTCAACCTTCAATTTCTTTTTCAATTTTCCATCACCCAGAATTTTAACATCAGGCACCTTATTATTAATTTTAACAATTAATCTTTTTTCGAGCAATGTTTCCGGACTGACTATCTCTCCATTATTATACTTTTTTTCCAAATCCTTCAAATTAAAAATCTGCGGCTTTGTAGTAAACGATTTAAACCTATATCCTCTTTTTTTGGGGATTTTTTTGATAAAATCGCGGATTTCCGGCCTAAGTTTTCTACCGGCTCTTGCTAATTGCCCCTTTAATCCCTTTCCAGAATAAGTCCCGCGTTTGCCTCCTCGGCCGACACGCTTTTTCGCTTTCTGGGAATGAATTGGTTTTACTTGATGTAGTTGCATATTATGAAGAAGTCAGACTTCTTTATGATAATTTTCTTAATGCTTCAATTGCCGCCTCGGCATTGGCTAATTTATTCGCTGTTCTGCCAATAATTTTGGAAACCACGTTTTCTATTCCGGCCAAATTGCAAATAACTCTGACTGCACCGCCAGCAATAATTCCTCTTCCTTTTGGAGCCGGTTTCAACATAACTTTAGCTGCGCCGAATTTCGCTTCAGTCATCTGGCTGATTGATTTATTCTCTGTAATCGGAACCTGAATCAGATTCTTCTTGGCTTGATTCACTGCTTTCTCGACTGCAATGGTCACATCGGCTCCTTTCGCCAAACCGATTCCGACTTTGCCCTGCTTGTTTCCAATAATAACCAATGCTCGAAAGCTAAATCTTCTGCCTCCGGCAGCCATTCGGGCAGTCCTGCGGATGTCTAAAAGTTTCTGCTTAAATTCCGAATTTTCTTCTTTTTTATCACCCCTTCTGGCCCTTGATTTTCTTTCAAATCTTTTTTCTTCCATAAATTTGTTTATTCTAAAATTTTAATCCTCCTTGATGTGCTCCATCTGCTAATGACTTTATCCTTCCGTGATATTTATATCCTGCTCTGTCAAAAACAACCTTCTCAACCTGTCTGCCAGCAGGCAGGTTTTTTGCTTTTTCGGCTAATAATTTTCCAACCTGTTGTGCAATCGCTACTTTACCTTTAGAAAGTTTTTTTATCTCATTATCGCTGGCAAAAACCAGTGTTTTATCTTTTTCATCATCTATTAATTGCGCGTAAATATGTTTATTGCTTCTAAAAACACAAAGCCGCGGGCATTTTGTATTACCTATTATTTTTGCCTTAATTCTTTTGTGCCTAGCGATTCTTTTTTCTTGTTTCTGTTTTTTCATAATTTTATCCGCCAGTTGCAACTGCTTTTTTGCCGGCCTTTCTTCTAATTATTTCTCCTTCATACTTAATCCCTTTGCCTTTATAGGGTTCGGGTTTTCTATAACTTCTGATTTCAGCTGCTGTCTGGCCGACCATCTGTTTATCTGCGCCGGAGATGATTATTGTATTCTTTTCCACTCTAAATTCTATTCCTTTTGGAACTTCTATTTCTATGATATGAGAATATCCTAGACTTAAAACCAGTTTATTCCCACTCATTGCTGCTTTGTATCCAATTCCTTCAATAATTAATTTCTTTTCAAATCCCTTGCTCGCTCCTTCTACCATATTAGCTATTAATGCTCTAAACGTACCCCATAAAGCAGAGCTGTTTTTTGTTTTTCTTGCTTCTTTTAATAAAATTTCTTTATCTTTAATTTCGACTTCGATTTCCGGTGTTAATTTCTGGGTCAATTCGCCTTTTTTGCCCTTAACCAATATCAAATCTTTGTCGATTTTCACCTCGACTCCACCTGGAATAATTATTGGTTGTTTGCCTATTCTGCTCATATTAAAAAACTCTACAAATTAATTCTCCGCCCAAGCCTTTTTTCTTAGCGTCTTTATCAGTCATAAGTCCATTGGAAGTCGTTAAAATTATAATCCCGCGACCCTGCGAAAATTTGATTAAATTATTTTTAGAGACATAAATTCTTTGCCCTGCCTTGCTTATTCTAATTAATCCTTGGATTTTGGAAGATGTATTTTTACTATCTTTATATTTCAAATTTACTTCCAATTCTTTTTTTGTTTCCTTGCCTGATTCTTTAATGGCGCCTAAATACCCTTCAGCGCTTAAAATCTTCGCTAATTCAAATTTGATTTTAGAATACGGAAAAACTACAGTCTTATGTCCGACTGCTTGAGCGTTCCTTATTCTTGTTAACATATCACTTATAGGATCTATTCTCATAATATAATTACCAACTTGATTTTTTAATACCCGGAAGCTCTCCTTTATTGGCTAGTTCCCTGAAACAAATGCGGCATAAACCAAATTTACGCATATAACCATGCCTGCGTCCGCAACGAAAACAACGGTTTATCTTTCGCGTTGAAAATTTCAGTTTTTTATGCAATTTAGCGATATCTGATGTCTTGGCCATAAGTTTTATTTAATCGGAAAACCCATTAATTTATAAAATTCCAATGCTCTTTCTCTATTTTTTTCGTGAATTACAATTGTTATTTCCATGCCAAAAATTCTTCTGATGTCTTCTTGGGATATTTCCGGAAAAATAATTTGTTCTTTGATGCCAATTGTTAAATTACCTTCTTTATCGATTGATTTAAGATTAAGTCCGCGAAAATCTCTTGTTCTTGGTAAAACAACATTTATTAGGCGAGAAAGAAAATCATACATCCTCTCTCCGTGCAAGGTTACTTTTAATCCGACTGGCATTCCCTCTCTCGTTTTAAAAGCAGAAATTCCTTTCTTGGCTAAGGTAACCAAGGGTTTCTGGCCCGTAATTAATGTCAGATCTTTTGTAATCGATTCCTGTGCTTTTTCATCTTTTGAAACAACAATGCTTCCGATTCCAATATTAATCACGACTTTCTCAATTTTCGGTACAGCTAAATTATTGCGATATCCAAACCGTTTTTTCATCTCAGGTATTACTTCTTTGATGTATTTTTTCTTTAACATATTATATTTCCTGTAGGCACTTTTTACATATCCGTGCCTTGTTTTTCTCAAGTATCCGATGTCCGATACGGGTGGCTTTTTTGCATTTCGGACAAATTATTTTTACATTAGAGATATCTATTGGCCTCGGCACCTGTACTCTTTGCCCCTTTTCTCCCTCTTTTTTCGGTTTCTTGTGTTTTTTAACAATATTTAATCCTTCGATAATAATCCTATTATCTTTTAGATAGACCTCAGTCACTTTTCCGCTTTTGCCTTTATCTTTACCGGTAATAATTAAAACTGTATCGCCTAATTTAATTTCCATATTTTTAAGGAGTCTAACTCCTTTATAATACTTCAGGTGCTAATGAAATTATCTTATCAAAACCCCTATTTTTCAATTCTCTGGCTACTGGACCAAAGATTCTGTTTCCTTTTGGTTCTTTTCCGTCCAAAATCACGGCTGCATTATCATCAAATCTGATATAACTGCCGTCTTTTCTACGCAAAGATTTTCTCTGCCTAACAATTACCGCTCTGATTATTTCTTTCTTTTTAACTAATTTTCTGGGTTCAACATCCTTAATTGAAGCTACAACGATATCGCCAATTTGAGCATATCTACGCCTAGTTGCACCTAAAACTTTAAATACCCGGATTGCTTTCGCTCCAGTATTATCAGCTACAACTAAATTTGTTCCTGCCTGAATCATATAATTATAAAACTATCCATCTTTTTTCTTTTGATATTGGTCCACATTCCTGAATAGAAACCTTATCCCCGATATGATATTTTTTCTCTGAATCATGAGCTTTGTATTTTTTAGAAACACGATATCTTCGTCTGTATTTAGGATGTTCTTTGATTCTTTCAACCAAAACCACAATGGTTTTATCCATTTTATCAGAAACTACTACGCCTTTTAATATTCTTTTATTTGTTTTCTTGTCCATGTTGTTTCAGAAGTGTTAATATTCTAGCAATATCGCGTCTGGTTCTATGAATTTCATTAATATTCTTCACTTTCCCACTGGCTAAATTAAACCTCAACTCTCTAAGATTATCTCTTAAATGAATAAAAGTTTCTTTCAATTCTTTTTCTGTTTTTTGTCTGAGTTCTTTTATTTTCATAATTTACTTTTTTACAAACTTTGTTCTAATCGGCAGTTTATGGCTAGCTAATTTTATTGCCTCTTTTGCAATTTCCTCAGAAACTCCATCTATTTCGAAAAGTATTCTACCTGGCTTAACAGCAACGACATAATGTTCAACGCTTCCCTTGCCACCACCCATCGGCACCTCCTGCCCTTTTTGGGTCACTGGCTTATCGGGAAAAATTCTAATCCAAAGCTTGCCGCCCTTTTGCAAACGATGGGCTATTGTTTTTCTGGCCGATTCAATCTGTCTAGCAGTTATCCATTTTGTGCCGTCTGCCTTTAATCCAAAAGCTCCAAAATTTAATTCTGTTCCACCCTTGGAATTTCCTTTAAACCTTCTTCTGCCTTTATGCCATTTTCTATGTTTTACTTTTTTGGGCTGCATATTATTTTTCAAATACTTCTCCTTTATTTATCCAAATTTTTATTCCGATTACGCCGTAAATTGTGTAAGCATTAATCTGAGCATAATCAATATTTGCCCTAATTGTCTGAAGGGGTAAGCTACCCTTAATTAATTTTTCATTACGGGCCATTTCTGAACCATTCAACCGCCCGGAAACAGAAACCTTAATTCCCTTAACCTCTGGATTCTGTATTGCCTTTTCGATTGTCTGTTTAATTACACGCCTGAAAGGCATCCTTCTCTCCAGCTGTTCAGCAATTGCCTGACCAATAATACTTGCCTTAGTTTCGGCTTTTCTAATTTCCTCTACATCTATTTTAATGTCTATGCCTTTTATTTTCCCTTTAAAAACCTTGCTGATAACTTGCTTCTTAATCTCTTGAATTCCAGCTCCTCCGCGGCCGATAATAATACCCGGCCTGGAAGCTTTAATTATAATATGAATAGAATTAGCCGAACGCTTTATTATTATTTCATCAACCACTGCCGACTTTAATTTCTTTTTCAAAAATTCGCGGATTTTAATATCCTGCTCCAAATTGCTTTTGTAGTTTTTCTTGCTGAACCACTGCGACTGCCAGTTTTCAATGCCTTTTATTCTAAAAACTTTTGGATGGACTCTATGACTCATAATTACATTGATTTTCTTCTAAATACTTTTTTTGCAATACTTCCAATAAATCCCTTTCCTTTTTTAATTTCCTTAGGCGGTCTATATTTCGGTTTTTCCGGTTTCTGGGTGGACACGACCGTAGCCGAAGGCGCCTCTTTTGGAGTTTCTTCCATTTCTATTGATTTTACGGGTTGGGCTTTTTTTATTTTAACCCCTTCTTTGACTCCTAATACCAGATTTATGTGGCTTGTCCTTTTCATAATCGGATGCGCCCTACCCCTTGAAACTGGCATCCATCTTTTGTTGGGAACGCCTTCATCAACTCTAATTTCTTTAATAAATAAATTTTCCTTTTCAAGATTAAAATTATTCTTGGCATTGGCAATAGCCGATTTCACAAGTTTTAAAACTGGAGCCGCTGCCCTTCGGCTGATAAATTTCAACTGGGCTTCTGCTTCTTTTATTTCTTTGCCCCTGATTAAATCAATCACTGACCTGACTTTTCTCGGAGCAATCCTTAAATAATTTAAATTGGCTTTAATTTCCATATTTTTATTTAGTTTTAACAGCAGGCGCTGACGTTGATATTGGTGCTGGTGCTGATGTTTTTTCTTCTGTGCCTTTTTCGATTTCTCTTTGCATCTTGCCTCCATGGCGGGTGAATTTCCTGGTCGGAGAAAATTCTCCTAATTTATGGCCGACCATTTCTTCGGTTGCAAAAACCGCAATATGGTCTTTGCCATTATGTACGCCAAAAGTAAATCCTAACATTTCCGGCGTTATAGTGCAGTCGCGAGACCATGTTTTAATTATGGTTTTGTCTCCGGACTTTAATTTCTTAACTTTCTCTATTAATTTTTCATCCACACAGGGACCCTTTTTTAAACTTCGTGTCATGCTTTTATTTACGTTTCTTGTGAATTCTTCTTTTAATTATAAATGTATCGGAATATTTTCTGGTTTTCCTGGTTTTAACGCCAAAGGCCTGTTTACCCCAAGGAGTTTTTGGTCCTCTGCGCAAACCAATTGGTGTCCTGCCCTCTCCTCCGCCGTGAGGATGGTCAACTGGATTCATCGCTGTTCCCCTAACTCTTGGCCTTACTCCCTTCCATCTCATTCTGCCGGCCTTTCCCATGTTAGTAAAAATATGCTCAGGATTGCTTAATGCGCCTATTGTTGCCATACAATCTGCTTTTACCATCCTAATTTCCGTAGAAGGAAGAGTTAAATGAACATGTCGACCTTCTTGGGCGCTTACTTGCGCGCCAGAACCAGCCGTGCGGACAATCTTCCCACCCTGACTAGGAATTAATTCAATATTATAAACAAAAGTTCCAACTGGAATATTTTTAAGCGCCATTCTGTTTCCGGGTTTAATAATTGTTTTCTCGGATGTAATAATTTCATCTCCGACTTTCATCTCTTGTGAAGCTAAAATATATCTTTTTTCTCCATCAGCATAACAAATCAAAGCAATAAAAGCTGACCTATTCGGATCATATTCAATAGTTTTTACTTTAGCCGGAATATCTATCTTGTCTCTTCTAAAATCAACAATGCGGTACAATTGTTTGTGTCCTCCACCTTGATGCCTGACAGTAATCCTGCCTTGTTTATTTCGGCCAGCTTGTTTCTTGAAAGACCCAAGAAGAGATTTTTTCGGCTTACTGGTAGTTAAAACCTTACTGTATTCAATGCCGATTCTTCCTCTTGTGCCTGGACTTGTTGGTTTATAATTTTTCATAATTAGTAAAGAAGTTTGACTTCTTAATGTGGCAAAATCTCAATTTTATGACCTCCCTCTAGGGTAATAATGGCTTTTTTGTATCCTGGCTTTTCGCCAATTCTACCTTTCATTATTCTTCTTTTAGTTTTGATATTGATGATGTTGACGTTTTTGACCACTACACCATAAAGGCTGGCAATAGCTTTTTTAATTTCTGATTTATTAGCATTGGGATAAACTTTAAAAATATATTTTCCGCTCTCGGAAAGATTAGTCGCCTTCTCGCTAATATGTGGTTCTTTTAAAAGTATTGTAGCTGCAATTTCCTTCTTTTTCATCGGCGCCCTTTTAATCAGTTCCCCGCCCAAACTCTTGGATTGTGGCGGGCCCGCCTGCTTGCGCTTTGCGCTTGCGGCGGGTTTCTTTTTAAAAACATTAAACAGTCCCATAGGTTTTTTCAATCATCTTAATTGCTTCTTTATCTATTAGTAAATATTTAAATGATAATAAATCTAAAACATTTAAACTGTTGGCAAATATTATTTTTGTGCTAGGAATATTTTTACTGGCAATAATTATATTTTCGTCTTTTTTGGGAATAATTATCAATACGCTCGGTTTTTTGATTTCTTTAAGGATTTTACCAAGAATTTCAGCCATTCTTTTTGTCTTCGGTTCTTTTATTTTTAATTCATCTAAAACAATCAATTCTTTGTCTTGAACCTTTGAAGTTAAAACCATAAAAAGAGCTTTTCTTTTGGCCTTTTTATTAATTTTTTTCTCAAAATTTTCCTCAAGCTTTGGTCCAAAAGTCACGCCACCGCCTCTCCATAAAGGAGAACGGATTGAACCATGCCTAGCGCGGCCAGTTCCCTTTTGTCTCCATGGTTTTTTGCCTCCACCTCTCACTTCGCTTCTGTCTTTAGCATGAGCTAAATGAAAACGGCTGTTTGCCATTTGGGCGTTTACTGCCTGATAAATTAAATCATTATTAATTTTCACGCCAAAAATTTCCTCTGGCAAACTTGTTGTGCCCACTTGTTCTCCGTCTAAATTATGGACCAATACTTTAATCATAATTAAATAGTTTGAATTTCGATTAATCCGCCATTGGGACCCGGGACTGCGCCAGAAACTGCTAATAAATTATTCTCTACATCGATTGCGGCGATTTTTAAATTTTTGACCGTGATTCTATCAATGCCCATATGACCAGCCATTCTTTTTCCCTTCATTACTCTTTCTGGAAAACTACAACCAATAGAACCGGGTTTTCTTAAACTATGAGGATCTCCATGGGAAGCCGAACCGCCCCTGAACCCGTGTCTTTTTACCACTCCCTGGAATCCCTTGCCTTTGGAAGTCCCCGAAATTCTTATCTTATCTCCTTCTTGAAAAATTGAAACATCAATTTTGTCGCCAGTTTTAAATTTTGTAATATCTATATCTCCTCTAAATTCTTTCAGGTATTTAAATGGTTTTTGTTTTAACGGCTTTTTTATTTTTTGTGGCTTTAATTCTTGAAATCCAATCTGGACAGCATTATAGCCATCTTTTTTGGGTTCTTTTGTTCTGATTTGAGTAATAAAACACGGCCCAGCTTCAATAACAGTAACTGGTACAACCATTCCCCTCTTGTCATATATTTGAGTCATTCCGACTTTTTCCCCAATTATAAATTTTATCATACTATGCGAAAATGCTAATGAAAAATACCGGCTACCCGGTATTTCTAACTCAGCTAGCTGTATTTTCTATCTATTTTATTAATACAAATTCATTTAGTAATTTGTAGTTACATCTTAATCTCTATATCTACTCCTGCAGGCAAGTTTAAATTCATCAATGCATCAATAATCTTCGGCGCTGGATTAAGTATATCAATTACGCGCTTATGGGTTCTCATCTCAAACTGTTCCCTCGCGTTCTTATGAACAAAAGTTGAACGATTAACCGTATATTTCTGAATATGGGTTGGTAATGGTATTGGACCAACTACTTCGGCCCCGTATCTCTCAGCAATCTCAATAATCTGCTTGGCTGATTGATCAACAATTTTATGATCAAACGCTTTGATCTTTATTCTCAAACGCTGCTTTGTATCTTCAGTTCCGATTTCTTTCTTTTTGACCATTATTTTGAATAAATTACTTGATGATTTTAGTGACCACTCCCGCGCCGACTGTCTTGCCTCCTTCTCGAATGGCAAATCTTTGTTTTTCTTCCAGTGCTACTGGATTGATAAGTTTGATATTTAATTTGACG
>DATKZC010000012.1:0-40262 GCA_035528175.1 Minisyncoccota bacterium | reverse complement strand
TAGATAGAAGGCTATTTGTTTAATATTAAGAGATAACATAAAAATGAGATACTTTAATGGTTAATAACCTCTAAATCTTAGCAAAATTACCCGACTTTAGGCAATTTAGAAGTGTTACCTATGTATCTCATCTTATTCAGTCTATGCACACAGACCCAAAAGAAAAAATAGAAGACCAGATACTAGACAAAACTCTTCGACCAGACCAGCTCGAAGAGTATTTTGGCCAAGAAAAAGTCAAAAAAAACCTTAAAGTGCTGCTGGAAGCAGCGAAAAAACGCGAAGAAGCTGTTGAACATATACTTTTATACGGCGGTTCTGGTTTGGGTAAAACAACTTTAGCGCATATCATTGCCCGCGAACTTAATAAAAACATCAAAATCACTTCTGGCCCGGCGATTGAAAAGATTGGCGACCTAGCTTCAATCCTCACTAACCTGGAAAAAGGCGATGTTCTGTTTGTTGACGAATGTCATCGCCTGAATAAATTAATAGAAGAATACCTGTATCCGGCAATGGAAGATTTTTCTCTGAATATTATCATTGGCAAAGGACCTTCGGCCAGAAGTATCCAACTTGATATTCCGCCATTCACTCTAATTGCTGCCACCACTAGAATCAGCTTGCTTTCCTCTCCTCTGCGTAACCGCTTTGGCGCGACTTATCATTTGGATTTTTATGAAGAAAAAGATATTGAAGATATTTTGAACCGCTCTGCGAAAATTTTAAACATTGAATCAGACCAAAATGGATTAAAGGAAATCGCCAAAAGGGCAAGGAAGACGCCAAGGGTGGCAAATCGTTTATTGAAAAGAGTCAGGGATTACGCGCAGGTGCATGGACAAGGGAAAATTGATAAAGAAATCACAGAACAGGCACTAGAAATGATGGAAATTGATGAATTGGGATTAGAGCCGATTGACAGATTGATTATTACGACGATTATTGAAAAGTTTAATGGCGGGCCGGTAGGCATTGAAACAATTGCTGCTGCCACATCCGAAGAAAGAGATACGATTTCCGATATTTACGAACCCTATTTAATGCAAGTTGGTTTTCTCGCCCGTACTCCCCAAGGCCGCGTGGTCACTCCTGCTGCCTACAAACACCTCAAACTCAAACCGCCCAAATCAGAACAAGATAAGTTGATATAAAAATAAATTTTGATCTTTAAGGGAGGAAAATAACATGGAATGGCACAAGAAAGTTCTTTTTGCTCTTTCTATTTGGTGGAGAGATATCAAGTCTTTTCCAGGCAAAATTAAAAGACGCGTTTGGAACAAGCGCATTCTACTTCGGTGGCACCGTCTTTGGGTCCGTGATGACGAATTTCATCAGTCGCTGGATATTAATACAGCGGCAATGATTGAAATGAACAAAAAAGAAGGAGATTCATATCTTGCGGACCTTATCAAAAGACGAGAATCAGCGCACCAAAGAGATCTGGCCAAACGCTAATCCATTCTCATCGTCAGGGAGGAGAAATTCTCCTCCCTGTTTTTTTAGAAAAAGAGCCACGAGGCTCTTTTTCGGTTATTGATCTTGACAAGAGATTTATTCTAAATTAACATTAAATTAGAAGTAAATCCTCCTGTGTTGGAATACCGTAAGGCGTTCCGTTAAAACAGGGGGTTTTCTATTTAGGGAAATAATAAATTTTCTTCAATAATTTTGTTTTTAATGGTTTCGTAGTATTCATAATCATTCTTCTCATACTTTCGAAATATTGCCCACGAGATAAAGTCGACGGCTTGCAAACATTTTTCCGCTTGCGAAGGCCGTATTTTAATTTCGAAGTTATTACTTCCTTTTCTAACTAAATTACGATTTAAATAATTCTTAAAATTCTCGTTTAAAAATTTATTGGTTTCTCTCTGATCAATATAAATCTGAATTTTGTCATGCGTATTATATACTTTTTTATTCGCCAATCTGTCTAATAAGATATTTGCCGTATAATTGTAAAGTAAATTCTTTTGACCCTGTAAATCTGTGTGCACTTTCTTTTTGTTCAGAATAATACACAAAATTTTTAAATCTTCGGTCTCAGATAATAATTGTAGAATTCTTTTTCGTGTTATTTCGTCTGCATGATAAGCATGTAATTCCGCAACTCTCTTATATTTTTTCTTGAGATTATGATGAACCCTTTTAACGCATTTTTCGACTTTCCTATGATTTCCAGTTAAAACCATAGTTAAAATAAACCATCGACTAGATTTATTGCCAAATCCCAAATCCCCAGATTCGTCTAAAAATATATAAAACATATATTGTAATTTTATATTCTATTATAGAAATTTACAATGACCACTGTGTTAATTTACAATTAATACTATTTTATCTATAATTAAAACAGAGCGAGAAAATATATGAAACATTTACTTTCAATAACAATTATTTTAATTGTTCTTTTTTTTATTCCAAAAATAGTTTTTGGGAATGTGGTGATAAATGAAGTCGCATGGATGGGTACAATAGTTGATTATAACGACGAGTGGCTGGAATTAAGAAATACAGGCAGCTCAAGCGTAGATTTAACTGGCTGGATTTTAGAGGCAGCGGATGGTCAACCAAAAATCAATTTATCCGGCACAATACCTGCCGATGGATATTTTTTACTGGAAAGAACGGATGACAACACCATCCTTGGCACTGTCGCAGACCAGATTTATGCTGGCGCATTAGGAAATTCCGGAGAAAATTTGAAATTAAAAGACCAGACGAATAATATAATAGATGACGTGGATTTTTTCAGTGGCTGGCCAGGTGGAAACAATACAACTAAGCAAACAATAGAAAAGACGACTACTGGCTGGCAAACAAGCCTAAATCCCGGTGGCACGCCAAAAGCTCAAAATAGTAGCGGGGCGATTCAAGAACCCACCTCACCATCAGAAGACCCAGAAGAATCAACTTCCGAGGAACCCGAAATCCCAACTACAACAGAAAATGACAATCCCCCGGTTGCTGATGCCAGAGACAATATTATTGGCTTTATAAACCAAGAAATTATTCTTGATGGTTCTTTTTCATATGACCCGGATGAAAACGAACTGCAATATTCCTGGAATACTGGTGATGGAAACTCTTCGGACCACCAAATTGTTAATCACAGATATCAATATCCTGGTACCTACCTTGCAACACTCACTGTTTATGACGGAAAATATTATGTTTCTGACACGATTACGATTAAAATCCAGACCGCGCAAATCATCATCAATGAATTTATGGCAAACCCAAGCGGAGCAGATGAAAAAGAAGAGTGGATAGAAATTTATAATGACGCTGATTCAATTACAGACATCTCTGGTTGGCAATTAGACGATCTTGCTAGTAGTAGTAAATCATTTATTTTCCCAAAAAACACCTTAATTGCGCCGAAAAGCTATTTGGTCTTTTCGCGGCAAACAACAAAAATCGCTTTAAATAATGACAAAGACACCGTAAGATTGCTTTTACCCGACGGCATTGTGTTTCAGGAAATAAATTACGAAAAACCACCCCAAGACAAATCATCAGCTCGAACCGCTAAAGGATTTGTCTGGTCAGAGCCCACACCAGGAATGGCAAATATCGCGGGAATGATTGTAGGTACTGATAAAAACACTACATACCAACAGAGCTTCACTAAATCGGAAAACGTTAAAGAGCCTTTAAAAGATTATGTGATAAATTTGCCGGATAATCAAATTGAAGGCGGTTTTCTGGAGTTAACACAGAATGAATCCTCTTCTCCTACCTCGCCAATGGGCGGATCAACGGGTGAACTTGCTTCAATTAAACAATCCATGCAAAATCCTTTTAATCTTGCGCTACTTATTATTTGTATTGTTTTTGCTTCTGGATTCATTGGCTTATTGTTGGTCAAACTACGGAAGAAAGGGCCTCGCCCCGACCTTGCGTCGGGGTTGCCAAGTCGATAATTTTCTGCCAGAATTAAAATACATGAGCGGACATAATAAATGGACAAATATCAAAAACCGCAAAGAAGCAATGGACAGCAAAAAAGGCAAAGCTTTTAGTAAGATGGCTAAGATTATTGAAATTGCTGCGCGAAAAAGCGGAGACCCAGTGACTAACCCATCTCTGCGCGTGGCGATTGATAAGGCCAGATCTTATAATATGCCTAATGATAATATTGAAAGAGCAATCAAAAAGGGCACTGGCGAAAGTAAAGAAGGGCGACTCGAAGAAGTCACTTACGAAGCTTACGGCCCACACGGCGCTGCCTTAATCCTTGAAGTGATTACTGACAATCGCAACCGTACTGTTTCGGAATTAAAACACATTTTAAGCATCCATGGCGGAAAACTGGCTGAGACCGGAAGCGTCAAATATCTTTTTGACAAACAGGGCGCTGAATGGATTCCAAAATACTCGCTGGACATTACTGACCCAAAAACAAAAGAGCAGATAGAAAAACTCCTAGAAGCATTAGATGACAATGATGATGTTAATGAAATTTATTTTAATGTTAACTTATGATTATACTTGGAATTGATCCAGGAACTGCTATTACTGGCTACGGAATTATAGAAAAAGGGGAAAAACTGGAAATGATAAAATATGGGTGTATTAAGACAACTACTGATTTATCTACAGCTGAAAGATTGAACAAACTACACGCAGAGTTAGAAAAGCTAATAAAAAAATACAAGCCGGAAATTGTAGCAGTGGAGGACATTTTCTTTTTTAAAAACCTGAAAACTGCAATCAAAGTGAGCCAAGCAAGAGGTGTAATTCTCTTGGCTATTGCCCAGTCAAAAATCCGCGTTGCTGAATACACTCCCCTGCAAATCAAGCAGGCAGTTGCCTGTTACGGCAGAGCGGAAAAATCGCAAGTCCAAAAAATGGTGAAAGTCTTATTGGATTTAAGAGAAATCCCAAAGCCCGATGATGCTGCTGATGCTTTAGCTGTGGCCATCTGTTGCGCGCATAGCACTTGACAAGGCATTTTCCATAATTATAATTATCCGTATAACCTCTAAATAGGAGAGGGAATAATAATTAAGAAGTATTCAATATGACTTTAACAACTACTGAAGATATTTCCAAAATTCTTGCTTTTGGAGAAGATGATACAGATGAAACAGAGTCAGATGAGGAGAAGGAAGGTAATTCGGGACTAGACGAAGAAGAAAAGGAAGAGGAGGAGGAAGGAAAGGAGATTGAGGATGGAGACGAATTTGAACCTGACGGCGACGACGACGAAGAAGAATAATAAATTTATAAAATACCTAAAATCCCCCGCATTGCGGGGGATTTTAGATTATTATTAGAAAATGCTATTATAATATAAGATATGCCAAAAATAGAATCTTATCACAACAAGAAAAACAAACGGTTTTATTTCAAGAGAAAATTTTTCGAAAACAGCCTAAAAACTTTGGTTTTGCTGTTTATTTTATTATTCGTAATAATGGTAGGCGCTTTTGTCTACCTCGCCAAGGACCTGCCAAGCCCACAGAGTTTAACCGAAAGACAAATAACGGAATCAACAAAAATATACGACCGAACAGGAAAAATCATTTTATATGATGTACATGGCGAAGAAAAAAGAACAGTAATCCCATTTGAAGAAATTCCGCAATTTGTAAAAGATGCAACCATAACCATTGAAGACAATAATTTTTACCACCATTTCGGACTAGATATAAAAGGAATTATCCGCTCTGTTTTTAATAATTTAATCGGCAAAAAAATATTGGGCCAAAAAACCAGCGTTGGTGGCTCAACTATTACACAGCAATTCATTAAAAATGCGATTTTGACTTCGGAAAAAACCTATGTCCGAAAAATAAAAGAAGCGATTCTCTCAATTGAACTAGAAATAAAATACTCGAAAGATGAGATTCTTAATCTTTATCTCAATCAAGTGCCCTATGGTTCTAATGCTTATGGCATAGAAGCTGCGGCACAAACATTTTTCAATAAAAATGCGAAAGATTTAACATTGGCAGAATCAACCTTGCTCGCAGCCCTGACCCAGGCTCCAAGTTATTATTCTCCTCATGGCTCACACTTTGAAACAACAAAAGCCAGACAGGAATATATATTACAAAAGATGTATGAATTTGGATATATCAATGAAGAACAAATGGAAAACGCCAAAAGCGATAAACTTACATTTTCTCCTCCAAGCTCGGGGGTAAATGCCCCACATTTCGTAATGTATGTAAAAGAATACCTTGAAGACAAGTATGGCCGGGATTACATAGAAAAGGCTGGCTTAAAGGTTTACACCACACTCGACTGGGACTTGCAGCAGATTGCCGAGAATGCAGTAAAACAATGGACTGAAAAGAATGGTAAAAAATATAATGCCCAAAATGCCGCCCTGTCAGCAATAGATCCAAAGACCGGCCAAATTCTGGCAATGGTCGGGTCCAAAGATTATTGGGCAGACCCATTCCCCGAAGGTTGTACACCAGGCAAAAATTGTTTATTTGAAGGAAATACCAATGTAACTATCAGGCCAAGGCAACCCGGTTCTTCATTTAAACCATTTGCCTATGCCAAGGCGTTTCAGAAAGGATTTACACCAGATACAATTGTTTTTGACCTTAAAACAGAATTTAATCCTTATTGTTTATCCGATGCAACCCAAGAAAAAGATCAGTATGGACTTGGATGCTATAATCCCAAAAACTATGACAGCAAATTTAGGGGCCCCGTTTCCTTAAGAAACAGCCTGGCTCAATCATTAAACATACCTTCGGTAAAAACTCTCTATATGGCCGGGGTTGATGAAACTATTAACCTGGCTCAAGATATGGGCATAGAAACATTAAAAGACCGCTCACGATACGGTCTGTCTTTAGTGCTTGGCGGAGGAGAAGTTAAATTATTAGAAGAAACGGCCGCTTTTGGCGTTTTTGCCGCCGAAGGAATCAAAAATCCAATAAAAGAAATTATTAGAATAGAAGACAGTGAAGGAAATATTATTGAGGAATACAAAAATAATCCGAGAAAAGTTATGGAACCGCAGATCGCCAGGTTAATTTCCGATATTTTATCTGATGAAAATGCCAGGTCTCCCATGTTTGGCTACAAATCTAATCTTTATATAGAGGGAATACCCGTAGCAGCCAAGACCGGAACAACTCAAGAATACCGTGACGGCTGGACAGTAGGCTACACTCCGTCTCTGGCGGTCGGAGTCTGGGCTGGAAACAATGACAATACGCCAATGAATCGCGAACCAGGTGTTGTGATTGCTGCGCCTATTTGGAATGAATTTATAAAAAAATCCTACGCAAAAAAGCAGGAATTAAGAACCAGTGATAAGCCGGATAGTTATTTTGATCTACCAGAACAACCAGAAGAATTTATTAAACCAGGCCCGACATCAACCGACAAGGACATTTTAAATGGAAAATACATCAATGAGTTAATGGTCAGAATAGACAGAATTTCCGGCAAACTGGCTACTAACCTTACCCCTCCCGACTTAATAGATGAAGTAATATACCCCCAAATCCATTGTGTTTTGTATTACATCAACAAAGACGAACCACAAAATCCAAACGACGGGAAAGGCGATCCACAGTTCCCAAATTGGGAGCAATCTGTTTTAAATTGGATAAATACTATGGAAAATGCCCACATCTATAACCAAAATCCGCCACAAGAATATGATAATATTCATGTGCCGGATTAAAGTTTAATCGGCATAATTATATATGTGAAATCTTCTTTTCCTTCTGGTCTGATTATTCCTGGACTAATTTCTCCATTAAAGCTAATAACGATTTTTTCTGCATTAATATTATTTAATCCGTCTAATAAATATTTGTGGTTAAAAATTATTTCCAAGTCCTTGCCTTTTGTTTCGACTTCTATCTCTGAAGAGTTCTCGCCAAGTTCAATGTCTTGCGAGAAAACCTCTATCAGGGATTTTTTGCAATCAACTTTAAACCTGATATCATTAATCCTACTACTGAAAAAACTTCCAATTTTGACCGCTTTTATCAGTTCCTCTCTATTTATAACAACAGTTGTATCAAATTGCTTAGAAATAAGTTGTTGGTAATTTGGGTAATTACCTTCAATTAATCTTGAAATAATCTGGGTCTCTGGCAGAATAAATAAAATTTGATTATTCTCGATACTTATTTTGAGCGTATTGTTCTCTTGGTTGGATATGATTCTGATTAACTCCTGGACCGTTTTATAAGGAATGATAATTGATTTTATATCGTCTTTTTTGGTTTTTCCGCTTTTGATATTTAATATCTTTTCTCCTAGTCTAAAACTATCCGTAGCCACAAATTTAATTCTTTTTTCATTACTAAAGTCAAATAAAATACCTGAAATCTCCGGCCTAATATCTGAAATAGAGACAAAATTAATCACCTGCTCCAAAGCATTTTTAAATTCAAAAGAATCTATTTCTATAATCGGCTCACTTTTAATTTTAGGAATAATAGGAAAATCTTTTGCATCTAATCCTTTAATAATTGACTTATAATTATCGCATTTTAGATTAACTATATTATTTTTAATACTTATTTCTATTTTTTTATTAGGCAGGTTGTTGATAAAATTAACCAATAATTTTGCGGGAATAGTTATACTTCCCTCTTTTTCAATTTTGCATAATATATGGCTGGTAATAGCCATTTCTAAATTAGTGGTTGATAGTTTTAACTGTTTTTGGTCTACAGATAATAAAATATTATTTAAAATCGGCAATGTTAAATTTTTGCCTGTAATGTTTTGGACAATATTTAATCCATTTTTTAAATTTTCTTGAAGACAAATTACTTTCATATTAATAATTTAATTAATTAATTAAAACGTTTATTATTATTAGAAACCATATTTTAGGGGATAAATCAATTTTTAGGATTAAATTTTATGAATTTATTGTGGAAAATTAATGGATAACGACTTTAAAATATGTTTTAAAACTGTGGTATAAATTTTTCATTTTTTAAGCTATCCAGATTTTATTCTATAATAATTAACAGTTTGTTATTTTAACTCGCTGTATAATCTTTCCTTGATAAGGTTTAATTCTTGTTCCAGTTCGGTGTTGTTTTGTATTTCCTTTTCTATTTTTTCGCAGGCATAAATTGCAGTTGTGTGGTCTCTACCCCCCAATTTTGAGCCAATAAAAGGATAAGAGCTTTTTAATTCCTCGCGCATTAGATACATTGTTATTTGTCTTGGTTTAACTACTTCTTTTTTTCTACTGCGGATTATTAAGTCATTAATATTTATATCATAGAAATCGGCGACTGTTTCAGATATTTTTTTGTAATTTGTTCTTTTTTGCGGGTTGGCGATAATGGTTTTAAGGATTTTTATTAGTTGTTTTGTGTTTGGAATAACATTATTTAATCTAATAAAAGCGATAACCCTATTTAATGCTCCCTCTAGTTCTCTGACGTTCTTTTGGATGTTTGATGCAATATAACCATATGCTTCTTCCGACAACTCTACCCCCATGCTTTGGGCTTTTTTCTTTAAGATTACAAGCCTGGTTTCAAATTCTGGTATGCCAATATCGGCTATCATTCCACCTTCAAAGCGTGAGCGTAGTCTTTCCTCTAGTGTGGCAATCGCTTTTGGCGGCCTGTCGCTGGATAGGATGATTTGTTTATTTTTTTCATATAGATTATTAAAAGCATGGAAGAATATTTCTTGAGTTTTTTCTTTGCCGGCTAAAAACTGGATATCATCAATAATTAGAACGTCAACTTTTCTGTATTTATCTTTAAATTGTTCAACTTTTCTTTCAGAAATTGACGAGATTAAGTCCGCGCTGAATTTTTCAGAAGAAAGATAACTTACTTTTTTGTTACCGAGTTTTATAATTTCATTTCCAATAGCCTGAATAAGATGGGTTTTGCCGACACCAACGCCACCATAGATAAATAAAGGGTTGTAAATATTGCCAAGATCCTTAATTACTGACTGGGAAGCAGCATAAGCAAGTTCATTGAAAGAAGCGACTACAAAAGAATCAAAATTATAGCGTGGATTTAGATTGGTATTTTCATCTATCTTGTATCCGTGGATATCCATCTGTTCTTTTAATAGAATTTGTTTTTTGTCCTTTTTTTCTTTCTGCCTCATTCTTGATTTAGTAGCCGGTTTAGCCGATGAAATAATTATATAGTTGACTCTTTTAACTTTACCAATAGCATCTCTTAAAGCTTTTAATATTATTTTATTATATTTATTCTCTAGCCACTCTTTGGTGAATCCATTTGGTACACCAACAACAATTTCTCCGTCTTTTTGAGAAATTATATTTGTGTTTTTAAACCATGTAGTAAAATTGGCTTTTGAGATTGAGAGCTCTATTTCGCTCAACACTGTCTGCCAAAGTTCGTGGTTGGTCATGTATGTATTATATCATAAAAATTACTCAACAAAAATAAGGGCAATACCCAATTTTGTGAATAAAGTGTGAATTATTTGTGGATTGTGGTTTGACCTCGCTAGGCGGGGTTTAACCAAGTCTGACTTGGTTTGACCAATATTTTATTTATTGTTAATCTTATAATATATGGCACAACAAGGATTAACATATAGGCCCAAAAAAAGAAAAAGAAGCAGGTCCCATGGATTTAGAACAAGAATGAGAACTAATGCAGGGAAAAATATTATAAGCAGAAGACGAGGGAAAAACAGAAAAAAATTGACCGTATAAACAAAATGCTTTCTTCTAAAAATCGTTTAAGGAAAAAAAGCGATATTAACAAAGTTTTTAAGCAAGGCGCGTATATGGCCGGGAATTTTATTTTTTTAAAGTTCGCAAAAAACAACCTGAATACCAATCGCTTCACCTTTGTCGTTAGTTCAAAAATATCCAAAAAAGCCGTTTTAAGAAATAAGATAAAAAGGCAATTAAGAGAGATATTTAAAAAAATCGCTTTTAAACATCAGCCGGGATTTGATTTTTTGGTGGTTGTAAAACCAGGAATTATTGATAAAAAATTTAGGGAAATAGAGAAAGAAATAAATGAAATATTTAATTCTAAAAATAATAAGAATATATCAAAAGAGCTTTTCCATGATTTGGGGTAGAATTAATCCAAGGTGTGGCTGCAGATTCTATCCTTCCTGTTCAGAATATTGTATTAAATCCATAGAGAAATATGGAGTTGTTAAGGGGTTACTTAAGGGTGTGGGGAGAATTTTAAGATGCAACCCTTTTAATGGCGGTGGAATAGATTTATGCTAGGAAATTTATTTAATCAGATTTTATACGAACCAATTTTTAAGTTTTTGGTTTTTTTATATAACAATATTCCCGGCCACGATTTGGGAATTGTTATTATAATTCTGACAGTTTTAATCAGGATTATTCTTTTCCCTTTGTCGCAAAAATCTATCAAATCCCAGATGAAGATGGCTTTACATAAAGACAAGATAAAAGAGATTCAGAACAAATACAAATCCAAAGAAGAACAAAGCAGGGAATTGATGAAATTTTACAAAGAAAACAAGATCAATCCCTTTTCGGGATGTCTGCCTTTATTGATCCAGCTCCCTATTCTTATTGCCCTCTATAAAGTTTTCATTAACGTTTTAAGCGCAAAAGATGGGTTGATTAGTCCTTTGTTTTTGGGTTTTCTGGATTTATCAAAAAGAAGCCCAGTTTTAGCAATTACTGCCGGCATTTCCCAGTTTTTCGCTTCAAGGTTAGCAATGAAACGCACAGCTTCAATTCCTCAACCAGGAGTGTCGGAAAAAGCAGCAGAGACGCAGAAAAATATGAGCCGCCAGATGACCTATATGTTTCCTCTGTTGACGGTTTTTATTGCTTGGAACTTTCCGGCCGGACTGCCGTTTTACTGGACAGCAAGCACTGTTCTGGGATTGGCGCAAGATTATTATTTATATAAAAAATATGGAAGAAACAAAAAAGATAATTGAAAAACTCTTTCAGTCAATGGGGTTAGATGTTTTGGAAATTATTATTAAGAAAGACGATACCATAAAAGATAAAAAAATGATAGACATTAGTATTAGTATAGATTCTAGAGATGCTGGTAGATTTATCAAAGAAAATGGTGAAGGTCTAGATGCTGTCCAGCATATTACTAGATTATTGGTCTTAAAACATGGACTAGGTCAATCGTTTTTAGTTTTAGATATTAACGGTTATAAAGAGGGTAGAAAGAATGAATTGATTGACTTGGCGCTGAAAACAGCTAAAGAAGTCAGAAGGAACAGGAAAACTATCATACTTGAGCCCATGCCAGCTTACGAAAGGAGAATTATTCATCTCAAGTTAGCTGAGCAACCCGATATTGCTACTGAAAGTATTGGTCAAGAGCAAGAAAGGCGGGTAATGATTAGGGTTTATCCTTAGCGATATGACTATAGTTCGAAAAATAGCCTATAATACGGTTATTTCCGCAGGGGCGCGCTTGATTGGCGTTGCCCTTTCTTTGGTTAATTTGGGTTTAATTGCGAGATACCTGGGTGCTGAGGGATTCGGCAATTACAGCTTGATTTTGGCCTTTTTATATACCTTTAACAATATAGCTGATTTAGGACTTTATTCTTTAATGGTAAGAGAAATATCCAAGCCAGATGCTGATGAGAAAAAAATTGCTAGTAATATTTTTACGATACGGCTTGTGGCGGTGTTGGTCTTTATGGCTGTAGCGTCGATTATTATTTGGTTTTTCCCTTATTCTTCGCAAATGAAGAATGGGACGCTGATTGCTGCTGTATCTTTTGTCTTCCTTTCAATGGGTCAGGTTTTAATGGGTATTTTTCAAAAATATCTTAAAACAGACCGATCGGCTGTTGCAGACATTCTGGGCAGAGTTGCTCAGTTGGGTTTGATTATCTTGTTTATAAAAATCAGTTCGGGGCTGTTCGGTATTATTTTTGCCCTAATCGGCGGGTGTTTTGTTAATTTTATTTTACTCTTTATTTTTGCCCGCAAGCACGTTCTATTCTCATTAGATTTTGATTTTTCTTATTGGAGGAAAATCATCAAATCAGCTTTGCCTATTGCTGTTTCTATTGTTCTTACCCTGATTTATTTTAAAATCGACAGTATTTTTCTTTCCTTGTCCGCAATAAACAATCATTCTCCGAATCCGATTTCTGATGTAGGTATCTATGGCATTGCCTATAAGATTCTTGAAGGTTTAATATTCTTTCCGGCAATGTTTGTGGGTTTAATTATGCCCTTACTCTCAAATAGCGCTTTTATTGATCCTGAAAAATTTAAAAAAATATTCCAAAAAGCTACAGACATATTGATTATTTTTATCATTCCACTGATTATTGGATTATTAATGCTTTCCTTGCCAATAGTGGTTCTAATTGGAGGTATGGATTTTAGCGCTTCAGCGCCAGTGCTGAATGTTTTGGCTTTTGCAATCGGCTTGATATTTTTGGGTAATCTTTTCGGTAATGGCATTATCGCTTTAAACAGACAGAAAGCCGGAGCTTGGATATATTTTATCGGTATGATTTTTAATATTATCCTGAATCTTATCTATATTCCTAAATACCGTTATGTGGGAGCTGCAGCAACTACTATGGCAACCGAGTTTTTAGTCACGATTCTGATGATGATTTTAATCTATAAGACAATCCATTATCTGCCGAAGTTTAATGTGATTAAACCGCTTATTGCTGGTGCAATTATGGCTGGATTTTTGTATTTATTCAGTAGTTGTAATGTTTTTATCCTAATCGGCGGTGGATTGATTGTCTATCTGCTGGTTTTATATTTAATTAAAGGAATTAGAAAAGAAGAAGTCCAATTATTGATTAAAGAAGAAGTATGAAGATTTTAAAATGGGGTATATATTTAATTATCTTCTGCCTCCCGTTATATTTAATCAGATTGAAAATTCTCGGCATTCCGACCACTGTGCTAGAATTGATGATTTATGGGCTATTTGCGTTCTGGTTGATAAATAAGGGCTACAAGGGCCTCTGGGCAGCCTTAAAACATGAGAGATTGCTGATTTGGGGAATCGTTCTTTTAATGGTTGGGGTAAGTATGGCGACTATTTTTTCCTGGGACCTGAGAGTAAGCGCAGGAATTTGGAAAAGCTGGTTTATAGATGCCCTGATATTCTTTTTTGTGGTTGTTTCTATTATAAAAAAAGATGATATTAAAAATATTTTTAGAACTCTAGTTTATTCGGGACTGACAGTTTCAATAATTTCTCTGGTTTATTTAATTCAGGGGAATTTTAATTATCAAGGAAGGTTGCAGGGAATTTATAATTCGCCGAATTTTTTAGCAATGGCTTTGTCTATTCCTTTGATTATATCCCTTTTTTGTGCATCACAAAAAAAACAATTACACGAAGACACGGGTCAGCGCCTTAGCGAGGCACTGCCCTCTGTCTCGGCTTCGTCTTTAATCATGCGGCTCGGCCTGCGAAAGGTCTTCTCAGTAATTGTTTTTTTGATTCTTGTTGTTACTTTATTTTTTACTAAATCCTTTGGCGTTTTGCTTGGAATTCTGGCTGCTTTGGTTTTTGGGCTAGTTATCCATCTTTATCAAAAAAAGAAGATAAAATTGGCTTTGGGAATTATTTTTCTGGCTTTTGCGATTATCTTTATTTTTGGATTAGTAAAAATAGAATCATTAGAAGGGCTTAAATCCTTTGATGCGCGATTTGTGATTTGGCAGACAGCATGGGAATCATTTGAAACAAATCCAATTACAGGCATTGGACCAGGGACATTTGAGGATTATTTTCCTCCTTATCCTAAATGGGGCGTGCCTCAGCCGCATAATGTATTTTTGGCATTTTTGCTTCAAACAGGAATTGTGGGTTTTGTAGGATTTATATTAATTTTAATATGGTTTTTTTCGTCCTGCGGACGATCAACCGCAGGTTGGCAGTTATTATTATTACTTATAATGATTTATATTTTGGCGCATGGATTAGTAGATACTACGTATTGGAAAAACGATTTATCAATAATATTCTGGTTGATAATCGGTTGTATGGTATTAATCAAAAAAGAATCCCGATAAAATTGGGATTCTTTTTTGATTTGTATTATTCGTATAGAATTTGTGGATTGACATCGGATTATAATTTTATACTATACAACAGTCCATTCTCTTTATTTATAAAGAATAGATAATTCTCCTGGGGAGAGAGAAGCAAATCAGCAGCATCATAGGCTTCAATTAGGTTTTCTCCTTCCAGAATATTGGTTTTTTCTCCGGTTGCTGTATTAATTTTATAGAATTCATCATTGCCAATAAATGTTCCTTTGTAAAAATCATCCGGCAAAACTTTTGCATCAGCAATATTCTTGGGAATTGCGCAATAAATATATCTTGTATCTTGCGACCACACGCATTTTTCAGCCAAAGTTGAAACATTGGCTGATTTTTCATTTGCGCCATTTCTGTCAGCAATAAAAATCCCGATATTTCCTCCTTTGGAATTTGTTTTAGAATATAGTATTTTATCTCCCTCGTAAGACCATTTTATGCTCAGGCCATACACGTTTGGCATTATATTGTTAAATGATTTAGAGAGTGTATTTAACGAGTATAGAGAGCTCTGGGCAATGCCGGATGGCTTTTCTCGTAAGAAGATATCCGAGCCCTTTGGCCATTCAATAATCAAATTTTTCATCCGTGTTTTTAAAAGAGTCGCGTATCTCGTGCCATCGGGATTAGCCGTGCTGATATTGTTGTTATCGGTAAAATCATTTTGGTATTGGTAAGCAATTTTACTGCTGTCAGGAGACCAGGCAATATAATTGATATATTTATCCAATGGCAGGGCCTTTTGGGTGGCGTAGCTGTAAAAATATTTGCTGATATTTTCCAAATTGTCCTGAAAAATGGTGATTACATTGTTTTTGTCAGGCGACCAGATGACTTTTACCAGATTTTCCAATATTGTAGTTGAGGTCTGCGACAGATTAGAGCCATCGAAATTTGATTGCCAAACATTGCCATTAGAACGAAGATAGTAAACTACTTTTGTTTTATCGCTGGTAATGGTCGGAGAAAATATTGGTTCCTGGCTAATGGCTTTTATTCTTACTTCTGGCCGAGGTTGGGATATTTCTTCTTCTCCGGCTGCGCCATTTCCTTCATTTTCTTGACCCTCGGGCAATCCGACTCCTCCATTTTCTTGGGTTGTTGATTTTTTAATTACAAAATTATAGACCAGCAATCCGATTAAAGCAATAATCAGGATTATTATGATAATGATTAAGATTTTTTTTATTTTTGTATTCATAGATTTATGGTAGAGTTAAACTTAAATTAACTAAATCCGGATTAATGGTGTTTAAAATCACAACCGCAGTTAGAAGAATCAAAACTCCTAACAAGGCCTGGGTAATTCGGTCTTTGGCATCGCCTGCTTTTGAAGCATCGCCAGCGGATGTGACATACTGGATAGCGCCGATTAAAATTGATATAAAAGCCACAATTCCGCAAGCGAGCAGAGCGAATCTGTAAATATAATTTATAAGATTCGGCAAATCACTCGTCTTGTTAGGACTCTGCGCTCCTGGTATTTCGGGGTATTCCATAAGTAAATCAACTGCCTGGCAGGCTTGCCACGCTCCTGCAAATAAAATGATGAAAATTATAATGGGTAAAAACTTTTTCATTTTAATAAATATTAATTTTCATTGATTTAAAAGCTTTTTGTGTTTCGTCCAGAGTATTTTTGACATTTACCCATAAATTACTTTCAGTAGTTTGTCTGCTATCTTTATTTGATATGGTTAAATTGAAAATACTTGCATCATAATCAGAAGAAATTATTGATTTTTTACCGGAAAATGTCCATTCAAAGATTAAATCAGTCAATTTGGTAATACTGAAAAAATAAGGCCTGGCAACAAAGGAGAATGTTTTGTCAGCCAGAACAGAGTAGATTGTACTCGCCTGATTAGAAAAATGAGAATTGCCATTAGAAGAATAAAAGATAATCTCTGGTTCAGCTATTGGAATTTGAATGGATTTTTCTTCAAAAACCGTCCTGTCATCATTAAATATCTGCAATCTTACAGTATGGTATGCGCCAGGTCCTTGCTGGACATAAAAATAGAAACTATCTTTGCCGTATCCTGATTTATTTTGTTGGAAGATATCTTCTAAAAACCAGCTATATTTTAAACTTTTAGCATCTCCTCCCGAAGCGCTGATTATCGGGCTTATAATTACCTTGCTTCCGACTATGGGAAGATTTCTCCCTTGGTAGTTGTATGGAGTATATGTATCAGCAGACCAAACCAATTCAAATTTATTTATTCTGACATCCGAAGCGCTGTCCGCGGCAAAAATTGTGGACGGAATGCCCAGTAAAATTGAGATGATTATAATGGAAAATATTTTATTCATATTTTTTTCATTTTTCCGATTGTTTGTTTACCTAGTTTGGTGTCTTTAAAACAGCAATAAAGAACAAATGTAGTCCAAGTGGGGATTATACCGAATGGAGATAATTCTATTAAGAAAGCAAGCATCAATTGATGTTGATAGCTTTGCCCTTTCATTCCTTGTTTTAAAATTCTCCATAACCATAAGATGCCCAGAATTGGTATATCTATAATTCTGACTATTATAGCCCCAAAACCAGTTAAATCCAGTACGCCTAAAAGGTCAGCCATTACAGCAAGCGGGAGAAAAATTATCAGCCCCCAAAAATCAGGAGAGGACTCTTCACTTTTTTGCTTTGACGTTGAATCTGTTTTTGCTCGGTCTTGATTTAATTGGGCGCTTTGTTTTCTTTGTAATATAGCTGCTTCCATATTATTGTTTTGCTAATTCTTCTTTAGCTTGATTGATTTTAGCTATTTGCTCTGGATTAGTGGTTACGATTTGGTCTTCGGTATAAGATGCTACCACTTTAATTGCAGCATGTTTTAATCCGGCAAAAAATATTCCTTCTCCGACATCCGCTTGCAAAAGCAGGTATTTTTCTTCATCAGTCAGATTGAATGTTTGTTGCACAACTTCAATAGAGGAAGGTGATTGCTTAAAGAGAATCTGTAGCGATGAATTTGAAACAATCGGTTTGCCGTACGGAGAACTCATAAAATCCGGAATATCTTGCGTGATTGTCGTGAGTCCGAGCCAGTATTTTCTGCATCTTTTGGCTATGCCATGGAGAAATGATCCTCCAGCTTCGCTTTTTAACATCCACCACGCTTCATCAACAACCATAATTCTTTTTTTCATGTCCGAGCGGATAAGATTCCAGATGTATTGTAATATTAAAAACATTGCCACTGGTTTTAACTCATCCTCCATGTCCCTGGTGCTGAAGACAATAAGTTTTTTATTAATATCAATGTTTGTCGGCTGGTTTAAAAATCCGGCGAAACTTCCTTTAGTATAGCGCTGCAATCGCTTGGCGATTCTATCTCCTCCTTCCATATTATTAAGCACTATTTCTAGGTCCTCCATTAAGGGCGAAGTGACATTTTTCAGGTCAGATTGGATAGTAATATCTTTAGAAGCGTAAGTTTCAGTCAGCGCTCTGTCTAAAATTGAATTTTCTTCAGGGGTTAATTCCCCAAGAGCAACTCTCAATAATCCTACTAAATCCATTATCTTTGAACGTAGAACATCTTCTGTTGTTTCATCTGGTCCGGGCACAGAAATATCAAAAGGATTAATATGGCTATTAGAGGATAGGGAAATTTTGAAATAGGCACCATCAACTGTTTCAGCTAAATGCTGGTATTCGTTTTCCAGATCAACAACAATCACGTCTGTTCCCATTATCAATGACCTGAGAATTTCCACTTTAACTGCATAAGATTTTCCGCCTCCGGATTTTCCGAAAATCACCATATTGCCGTTTTCCATTGAAAAGCGATCGAAAATAATCAAACTGTTATTGTGGCGGTTTATTCCATAAAGAATGCCTTTGTTTGAAGATAAATTTGAAGATACAAAAGGGAAAATAGTAGAGAGCGGAGCTGTGTTCATTGAATTAGTGATAAATAGTTGGTCCTTGCCAAATGGAAGGGTCGAGTTGAGTCCTGCGTCTTGTTGGAATATTGCTGGTTTGGCATAAACCATTTTTGCTTCAAATAAAGACATTATTTGTTCTTCTGCCTCATTGAGTTTTTCAGCTGAATCTTCAAAAATCGTGATGTAAAGTCCGTATTTGAAGAATTTTTCAGTGCCTTGGACCAATTTATCGCGTAAATCCTCCACATCGCCTCTGGCAGTTTCCAAAATCGGGTTTCTTATCTTGCCCTGTTCTTGTTCCGTATTCACTTGCGATTCTATTTGTGTTATTTTTCTTTTTAATTTTTTAAGGATTATTCCTGTATCAGTAGGATGAATGAACATTGAGATATTAAGTATCCTGTCCAGATTTATTATCGGCGAAAGCCAGTTAACAGTTAGAAATCTGGGATAAGTGATGATGAAAAATGTGCGGGCGAATCTTTCGCCAATTTGGATATAATTAGAAGTAATCTGAAGCGCAGAAGGCGCAATCGTGTCGGCCAGGCTTGTTTCAACTTCTGCCGCTTCTTCTATTTCAGAAATTTCTTCAATTGTTAATTTTTTCTTTCTAAATAAGCCCATAATATTATCTTTCTACATTATAAAATTCAAAATAAAGCTGGGTTAATTGCTCATTATTCAAAGGAATGGTTTTTACGCCGAGGTTTTGCAACCCTTCTACAACCATATTTACTCTTTGTTCAAGTTGGTTTTTGTATTGGTTGAATTTTTCTATTTCAAATTTTTGTTTTGAAGGTTTTGCGCTGGAAATTATATTTTTTATTTTCTCAAAAAATCCTTCTTGCTTGGATTCTATAACACTGAAAGGGATGATCACATAGAATGACTTGCTCATTATATTTGCGAATTCAACAAAGCTTTGGATAAAATTAATATATTCATTGGTCTGGATTCTCAAAAGTTCGTTAGTTTGGATTTTCTCAAGTTCTTTAACTTGATTCAAATAATCATCAATCTGGAAGTGGCGGGAGGCGATGATTATCTGGATTGGAAAATCAAGGGCATTAAGAAATTCTTGGAATCGGGCAACCACTGCTTCTTGTTCTGTTTGGCTAAGGAGATCAAAATTAATACTAGAGCAGGCACAGACAGCTTTCATACTATTATCCTTCATAATCGCTACTCCGTCTTTTATTTCTTTGACCTCGATGAACTTTTGTATTCCCGAGATGTTTTTCGGTAGTTTTATAGGCATAATAGATAAATCCAAATATCAAAATCTAAATGTCAATTCAATGATTAAAATCTAAATTTTTAAATTAATTTTTATGTTTTGTCGATCTTAAAATCGATGAAAATATAAGGCTTAATTCTTGCGCTTCTTGCCATAACTCGCGGCAGTTTTCTTTTTTGTTTTCATCGGCTACAGCAATCATTCTTAACCAGTGCCTTGTTTCCTTTGATTCTTTCTTGCAAATCGCTATTTTATGATAAAAATCCTTTTTTGATTCAGCGCCGTCAGCTTCCATGTAGTTGGCACCAATGCTAGTAGAAGATCTAACTATTTGATTTATTAATGGATTATTTATCGGATTTTTGTCTATGGTTTTAGCAAAATTAATAACATTTTCTCCAAATTTAGCCGTTCTTTCTTCTAAGTCGTATTTTTTAGAATTTGAGCTTTGAGTTTCATTTGTCATTTGACATTTGAATTTTGGATTTTAGAGATTACTTATCTACCTCGACTCTCCATCCAATATCTTGTAAACTGTTTTTCGCTATAGGTTTGTTTTGCTCTTTTTTTTCAGCGACCTTCTTTACAATTTCGATGTTTTCCATTTCTGTCGGTTCAAGAACCGGTTTTTTACCAACTGGTTTTTTCCAGACATAGAAATCCGGTTTTCTTAAAAATCTGAAGAAGTTGCTAACTATACTTATAAACGGCTGGCCGTGGACTTTTATAAAAGCAAGAGGGATGGTGATTCCAAGAATGGGTATTGCCAGAATAATTATTGCATAGAGATTTAGGATTTTATAGAGAATAAAGAGAACTACCCCTGCTGCTAACAAATAGAGGAATTGTTTTATTGTCAAAGGCCCGATAACCTTGTCTTCAATATCAATAAATTGTGGAACCTGAAATTGCATAAATTAATTAGACTACTCTAGGCGGTTTTAAATATGACTTCCATGCATCTTTTTCCGCGAGTTGTTTTTTCACTTCTTGGGTAAAGTTTTTAGCGAATGCTTCTTTCATATCTCCAGAAATATACCTGCCAATTTCTATTGCAACAGAAGTATCAATATGTTTTGCAATATCCTTAACAGATGCTAGATCTAATTCCGCGAAATCTTTTGGTTTCATACCTTTAACGAACTGTTTTAATGCAGTATCTGCAGGGCCGGTGATTTCAGTAGCGAAATCAAACTTAACAATTCCATTTTCATCTGTAGCAGTTAATCCATCCTCATTTCTAACAGGCTTCCTGAATGCACTAGCAACTTCGCCTGTAACAGCAGCATACATTCTTCTGGCATTCACATTTTTTGCGTCACCAAAATCATCATTGAATAATTCTGTCATTCTTTCTGTCGCTCTTAATTGTGTCAATCTATTCAATCCTCTAAATTTTTCTAAAAAGTCAGAAACTATTCCACCGGAAGTTTCTATCATTGTTTCTATAACTTTTCGACCCTCTTCTGGTTCAAATACAGCAGCATTCCATTTTCCTTGTTCTTTCTTTGATAGAACTTTCTTTATTTCTTCCTCTAATTTGTTTGGAGTGACTATATCTATTCTAATGTCACGTAAATCTTTGGCTTCTTTTGCAAAACCATAGCCTTGCAGGGATTCAAGCGACTTGCGTACAGCATTTCGATTCGACGTTTTGGCTAATAAACCTCTATTTAGTGCTTCTTGTGCATGAACCAACCTATTCGTAGGAATGAGGCCGGTTTCTATTTCATTAAGCAAGGCAGAATCAGTCATTGTTTTTGCCCTAGTTGCAACCTTCTTGCTTTCTATTGTTTGTAGTCTAGCCTGTCTCACCTGAACAGCCCTGGCCTGTAATCTTCCGCCGAGCTTAAAACCGCCAAATAGCTTGCCAGTTAATCCAAGTGCTCCAGATGCAAGTCTTGAACCACTAGTTTTTGCAGGGCGCATCGCTTGTCGTTTCATCCATCCAGCTGCTCCTTTCCTAGTGTCCGTAGCTATTTTCATTACTGCGCTCGCGCCATAAATACCGAGATTTTGCGCAACAATCAATCCGCCGATAAGAAGACCAATTATGAGAGCATAACCTAGTAGTTGTTCACCAGGATCTTGGATAAAGGGATTTCCGACTCCTCCCATAAATTGTGTGAATGTATAATTGACGCTTGTTGCCAATTTTATATTAGCATTTTCTACGCAAACCTTTATTGCTAACCAAATAAAAAAACTGTAAGCTGGCGCAAAGATGCACCAATTTAAAAATGTGCTCCACCATTTTTCCCAATTACTCTGGAGTCCCGGCATTATATAACAAATAAAAGCAAGTGGTACAATCATTACAAGAAACCATATGGCTAGTATTCTAAATAAAAGCATGATTGCTCCAGCAAACAATGTAAATGCTGCTATAAGCAACAATATTGATCCCACGATTCCAGATATAAGAATATTTAATACTCCTGTCCAATCTTTTCGCGCTGCTGATTGTGTTTCTAATGCTGTTGCTGTTGCTGTTTCACACTTAGAATAATTTTCCCTGACAACATGGTAACAATCGAATAATGATTGATTGCCTGGTTCAGGATTTTCCCAATTATATTTACCTTGATTTTCCGGCCTAATGTATGTTTTATCGCAATTAACAAGGTTTTCTATCAAATTACAATTCGCAAAACTCAATTGTACATTAGTAAGATTAAGACTATCAACAAAAGTTGCAGTCATACTTTTACCATTAAGTGTAGATTTAATATTTTGAATAAAAAAGCTGGCAGTAATATTACTGAAATCTATGATTATCTCACAGAATACCATACTGAAGTTTATTAAAAGGGCAATAATTATTACTTTCGGCAAGAGTTTTTTAATTCCATAACCCTCGATACGTAAAATCGTAGCAAAGGCGATGATAATCATGAATAAAATAAATAACATATTGGCAAAATCTCTAGTTATTTGCCAACCCACATTAACTGTATCAATATTGGCGCTTTTTTTAAATCCTAATTCAAGCATTCCCTCAAAAAGTGCGGCCCCTGCTTTTACGAGAAACGAAGATATACCCTGAGCGAGTCCGACAATGGCCTCTAGAATACCGGAAGCTATTTCGGCAGCGGTCGGGAAAATATCGGCTCTTATGGAATGAGGCATTACCAATCCCAGAACAGCGATAATTATGATTATTGGTATTCCAATTTTAAATTTTGATTTTGTATTCATATTTAAATTCCAACTTTCCAATTGCATTGGTCAATAGGATTACCGTCTTTATCTCTAAATCCATAACTGCCTCCGTCATAACCAGGGTCGCTGGAGTCGCATTCAATACACATAGTAACCACGGTTCTGCAATCTGTTTCATCATTATCGTAGACACCCAAAAACACTTTTTGGTTTTTATATCCACCCAAATCACATTCAACTTTTATTACTCCCTTTCCGCTTCCTACTCCTCCGGAATTGCAACAATTATAAGCGGATGGAGTATGAACGGTTTCTTCAGAACAAATTATGCCAGTGGGTTCATTTGCCACAAAATCGCAACTTGTTGTCATTGTCCTGTTTTCGCACAGAGGTAGATTTGTTCCAGCGCAAACTTTTTCATATAAACAAGAATTTAAATCTGGATCAATGGCCTCGTGTTCAGCGACATATACAATACTTCCTCCTGCAGCAGAATTAGTTTCAAGAATGGCTTTATTTGCTTTTGACATATTTGGTACTAAAATATTGACACCGCCTGATGCTCTACTGCATGTTTCTTCTGGGTCATCGCGACCGACATTATACCATGGAGAATAAAAATCTAAACCTGTTGTAACGTTTTTTGTGAGATCTATTGGTCGCCAACCCTGCTCACAAAAACATTCCGGATTTTTCCATAGTGGTCTGCCCTTATTTTCGCACCATCCTTCTAATTCTTGTACTGGATCTGATGTAATTCCTCTGCATAGCTTATATTCTTCTGGCATATGTCCGGTTACAGCAGCGCAGCATTTAATCTTTTTCTTGGCCAAGTAAGTAGCATATTGTCCGCCTGGACTCAAACCTCCGGAATGCCACACTCCTCCCCATTCCGGATGCGCTGGATCTTTTAATGGTCCGGTGCAATCAAGTTCCTGCGGTTCATTATCAGTAATATTTTTTAATTCTTCTTCGGTTGTTTTGCATAATGTTTTGCAGGTTCCTCCTCCGGGAAACTGGAAGTCAGGCAAGATGCGGCAGGTTAAAGCAGTTGAAATAAATGACGGATTAAGTGGAGGGGCGCAGGCAACAAAGGGATTTTTAAGAAGTTCTTCAGACTGCCCTTCAAAATTGACCCATCCTCCCCACCAGGTATTATGATAAACCAAGGCAGGATATTTAACGAATGAGCGGTTTATGTAGTCATAAACTTGTCCGCAATAATCTGCTGGCATAAAATATTCTTTCAAACAAACTTCGCAGTAGTATTTCGTTTCATTTAAAGCGCAGCGGTCGTAGAAATCCTGCGCACTTTTAATTGATGAACTTATATCTTCATAATCCCCGCAGCTTTCTTGTATGCAAAGGTCTTTTTCTGCTTTGGTTTCCTTTAATGCGCAGAAATCTTCATATTTTTTAATACAATCGCTACAGCTATTTTTTGTCTTACTTATCAGTGCCTGCCCATTTAAACAGGCATCAGCAACTGCGATGCTTGAACACTTTTTATCATTAACTGCTTTTGTTTTTGCTGTATCGCGGCAAGCTGAATATGCAGTATGGCAGGCGGTCTTGCATGTTTCGTCTTTGCAGTTGTATTCGCATTCATTAAAAGTATTTAAGCATTCTACTTGGTAGTTGTTTATTTGTTCTAAACATCCCGTAACGCATTCGGCATTAATATTATTTATACTCAATTCATAGGGCAGACCGGTTTTAACATCGCTGCATTTTTTATTTGCAATACTGGCGCATTTTTCCGGATATTTATTAAAAGGAACATCATCCCAGGTTACGCCATATATCGCTATTTTGTTATTAACTGCTGGCTGCGCATCAAGAACTTCATAGTCTGGTTTCAAATTAATGCCTTCCATTGTCGTATAAAGGTGCTGCGACTCTTCATTTAAAACATCTGTAGCCACTTCTCTAAAAACATCACCCTTTATTTGTTCATTCTTGTCGCAGGCATATCCTGCAGTAGATACACTTTGGATTGATTTTAAAATATTATTTAGAATATCTCCTTTCACTTTTGTGATATCCTGTGGCGTCTGGGTTTTTTTGTAATCTTCATAATATCCGTATTCTATCTGGTTTTTAGATATTGTAGTTGTTGAAGAACTTCCTTTAGTCAGCATTCCATTAATGCCGTGAGTTAGTTTATTAAATAGTCCGGAGAATACCAGATTAATCATCTCGGTTATTTCATCCGCAGAAATTAACCAATCAATATCGCTTCCAATTGCCTTATCAACGCTGGTTTTTATTTCAGAGCCGAGTTTTATGGTGGTTTCTTCAAGGCAAACGCCAATTGAAGATTTTTCGCAAGATGACATACAAGCCACATAAATTGGGTTCGGAAGCCCATTGGTTGTGGCGGGATATTGATTGCAATCTGCTGCGCATTTTTGCTGATCTGTTAGATTACAGATTGTTTCATTCTTTATTCCTTGTCCAGCTTCAACTTCTTTTTCTACTTCTGTTATTTCTTCCTGCTCTAATCTTTTCTTTTCTGAAAGCGCCATCATAAACGAACCGACAAAATTATTGTTTGGCTGGGCTAATGCAGTCCAGGTATCCCATCCGTACATGGCAATGGATGGATTTTTGTAAAATTCTTCAACATTGTCCACAATATCGCTAATTGTACAGGCAGCATATGTTTCATAAAGCATTGCGCTTCCAGGCATGTTAATTCCAAGAGCAGTGCCGAGGGAAACTTTAAATGGCGAGCAGAGAGGAGTAAGATTGAATTCACTAACAAATCTGCTGGAGGCGATTTGTAATGCGTTTTTAACCTCTTCTTTCCAGCTTATCATTGCAAATGGTTTGTTTTCATCGGTAAATCCTCCTTGGGCCCAGCGCGCTATTTCCTGTTGCAAACGGACCATCATGCTCCTTGCAACTGTTTTTGGCAATTGATCAAGCACCCAGTCTTTAATCTGATTTACTATATCTATACTTATATCTCCGATTCCAAAAACCGCATTTGCTTTTTTGGGATTAAAAAAGAAAGCGCCTATTGTTGAACCGAGAATTGTTGCGATTAACAAAATTGTAAAAATCTGTTTTTTCATAATTCTAAATTTAGATTTTGCGATTCATTTAATTTTAGAATATTTTGTTCAAAAGATTTCCAAAGATTTGAAACATTTTTTATTTCATTGTTCGCAATAATGGCTTTTATTGGGTCGGATTCAAATCCTCTTAAAGAAACAAAAATGTTCCGTAAAGTTATCGCGATTTTTAAAAAGCTTTTATGCAATTCTTTCCATGATGACGGAACGGGAGTATCAACTAATTTAGATATTTCATCGTCATTGATTGTTATTAAAATATCTACTTCGGTAAAATCATTATTGGAAAAAGAGTCCCGCAGTAAAATAAGATTTTCGTTTTGCAAAAGGAAATTATTTGACTTTGCGTAGGATGATAATTTTTCAAAATATACTTTTATTGCTTCTGGAGTATTGTCATCAGAAATTTTTATATCAATATCTGAGATTTCAATCTGGAATATTTCCGGATTTTTTTCCAGAACCGCGTTCGCCTTATCCGACCAGTCCGCTTCATTGTAGAGCATGGCTCTTCTCATCATTTCATCTAATGCGCCCTTAGATGCCTCGGCCATATACATCGTTGGGTCAATGATTTCTGGATGGTCTCTGACATATTGGTCTTTTTGCTCAATATACGATTTTGCTATTGCGTCAAAATCAGAGAATATCTGACTGGTTATATTATATTTGTCGCCAATGGGCAAAGGATAGAATACTTGTTTATCATTCGGTCCTTTGACCAATGGATTGTGTCCAGAATTTATTTCTTCGCCATCTAAATACCCATCGGCATCTGTATCAGAATTCAAGGGGTCGGTTTTATATAAATTTTCTTCCCAATCTTTTAATCCATCATTGTCTGTGTCTTTGCTCTCGGATTCAATAACGGTTTCTTTGCCACCCCATAAATTATATGTGGAAAAAGCGCTTCTTTTTGAGAAAGCGCCTACAAATAAAATTAACCCAACAGCAAAAATGCCTGCTAGTATAATTGTAGCCAATGGTATGTTCTTTATTTTTAATCCCATATTCTTAATTATATCACTTTTATTATAACACAAAAATAGTCAGTCAAGAATAAAAATCGTGATATATTTTTATCCAGTCATCAATTGATAAATTTTCCGCCCTGACTTTTGGATTTAATCCAATTTTTTCGAGATTTATTTGATTTGCCTTGAGTAAAATCGAGAGGTTGTTCTTCAGCATTTTTCTTTTAGCGGAAAAACCCTTTTTAACTAGTGTAAAAAACTTTTCAGTGTTGATTTCGGGGATTTGCTTTGGGATAATTTTCATTATTGCTGAATCGACTTTTGGCATTGGGGAAAAACTGCTTTTCGGGACATAATCAATGATTTCTGGTTCGGCATAAAACTGCACAGCAATAGATAATATGTTCATGTGTGGCGGTTTTGCTGTTATTCTTTGCGCCACTTCCTTCTGAACCATCAAAATCATCATAGCGGGTTTATTTCCGGCTTCAAGAAATTTTCTAATTATAGGCGAAGTCAAATAATACGGGATATTCGCCACGATTTTGTAATTCGGAAATCCAACGGGTTTTATCTTTAAGATGTCTCCATTTATAATTTTAACATTTTTAATATTTTCTTCGTCCAATGTCTTTTGCAATACTTCACAAAGATTTTTATCTTTCTCAATTGTAATTACTTTTTTTGCTCTTTTTGCCAATTCAATAGTCAAAATTCCCAGTCCTGGGCCGATTTCTAGCACTGTATCTTCTGGGGAAAGGTTTGCTGCGCCAATAATTTTATTTAAAACATTTTCATCAATCAGAAAATTTTGTCCCATATATTTTTTGGGATGGATGTTGTATTGTTTTAGCGTATCCTGAATTTTAGTCATTGGGATTTGATTAGGTTAATTAGAAATTAGAAATTTCAGAAATCAATTAAGTCCTTTATTTCTGGCTCGTATTCTTCATAATTTATCAAATGCTCTGGGATTTCTGACAAAAATCTTGATGGCATATTTGCCTCTTTGCTTCCCCAACTGGTTCTTCTTTGCGATACAACCAAATGCAGATGAGTTTTGCTTCTGGTAATGCCGACATAGAATAATCTGCGCTCTTCCTCAATATCTAATGGATTTAGTAAGCTTCGGGAATGAGGAAGAATTCCCTCTTCGCAGCCAATGATAAATATAATCGGAAATTCCAGCCCTTTGGCAGTATGAAGAGTCATTAGGTGCACAACTTCTTTATTATTTTGAATCTCGTCAGCATCAGACAAAAGCGCTGTTTTTCCCAGAAATTCTTTTAATCCGTCCGGCGCAGGCAATTTATCATATTCAGCTCCGACATTTATTAATTCTTCAATGTTTTGCCATCGGGCTTCATCTTCAGAAAGTCCTGCCTGCAGCTCATTATCGCCATAAGTTTTTTTAAGGTAATTTTGATAATCAGTTTCCTTTAAAATAAATTTCAAGAGTTTAGTTAGGGGATTTTTGAAAGCGAATTCTTTGGCTTTCTTGATAAATTTGTGGAAAATTCCCACTTCTGGTTTTTCTTCGGCAACCTTTTCTATTCCATTTTTAATAATTCTATCAAGCGTGATTTTGCCAATTCCTCTTGTTGGGGTGTTAATTATTCTTTTTAAACTCATTGAGTCGTCAACAGTAATATATTTCAAATAACTGACAATATCTTTAATTTCTTTTCTCTGATAGAACCTAATTGCTCCGATTAATTTGTAAGGAACGTTGTTTTTAATAAATGCTTCTTCAATTGCGCGCGACTGGGCATTGGTTCTGTAAAAAACAGCGAAATCATGCAATTTATATCCTTGTTTTAAAAATTCTTTTATTTTCTGGACAATAAATCCCGCTTCACTTTTTTCGTCCCAGGTGCCGATAATTGATATTGGCGGGCCAGAAGGGTTTTTTGTCCAGAGATTTTTTGGCTTTTGATAAACATTTTTGGAAATTAATTTTGAAGCAGCATCCAAAATATTCTGGGTTGAGCGGTAATTCTGATCCAGTGTTATAACTTTTGCTTGAGGATAATCTTTTTCGAAATTCAAAATATTCCTGAAGTCAGCATTTCTGAAAGAATAAATTGATTGTGCATCATCTCCGACAACGCAGACATTTCTGTATTTTAAAGATAAGAGTTTTATTAACTTGTATTGCGACGGGTCAGTATCCTGGTATTCATCGACCATAATATATTTGTATTTTTCCTGATAAAACTCCAGAATCTCTGGGAAATTTTCAAATAATTTTACAGTAAGCATGATTAAATCATCAAAATCTAGAGCATTATTTTTTTTTAATTCCGACTGATATTTTTGATAAATTTTGGCAATAGTTTTTTCGAAATATTCCTGCGCATTTTCCCCATAAGTTTCGTAATCAATGGTTTCGTTTTTTAAGGAGGAAATTACATGGAGCGCTCTTTTGGCAGGAAATTGTTCTTGGTTGATTTCAATATTTTTTATTACCTCTTTTATCAGATTCAATTGGTCATTTTCGTCATAAATAACGAAGTTTTTCTTATAACCCAACTTATCTATCTCATTTCTCAGGATTTTTAGACAAAAAGAATGAAAGGTGCCGATAAACCCCGTTAGACGCGCGGCATCTAATGGGGCAAGGAGTTTAATGGTTCGTTTTTTCATCTCATCCGCTGCCTTGTTGGTAAAAGTGACTGCGAGAATGTCTTGCCCCGGGATTCCCTGTTTGATTAAATAAGACAAGCGGTGGGTGAGCACCTTTGTTTTGCCGGAACCTGGTCCGGCCAATATCAAAATCGGGCCGTCGGTGGCTTGGACAGCTTTTTTCTGTTCCAGGTTTAGGTTTTCTAAAATATTTTCGTTTTCCATTGTTTATTTTCAGCCCAGGACTGATCCGCCTTGGGCGGGCTTCCATTTTTGTAGTATAGCACAAGAGAAAAATTTTGTTTTAAAAAGCTTGACAAGGGATTATAAGCATGCTAATTTTAATAATACCGAAACTCAGTGGAGGTATTTTTGTTTAGCTAATCAGCTTAACTAGAAACTTATTTTAGAGAATCCAACAATTGAGTTATTGGAGGAGAAACTGCTCAAAATTCCTTATTTTAAGGTGGCAGCAGTTATTTTTATTGGATTTGGGTCTTTATTTTTGACTAATGCCATTGCTGGCAGTCTCAATAATGACTCTGCAACAAGCGAAGAAGAGGAAATGACCAGACGAAGTTCCTTTGTTTATGCTTCAAAAGATTTAAATCCGGCAGAAACTATAATTGAGGAATCATATTTTGACGGGTCATATTTTGAAGATTCCAATGTAGTTATTCAGAACAGCGCTTTTGTGGCTAATAATTCTCCGACAGGAGCCCTGTCTACTTTGGCCTTGGAAAGAGGTGGGATTATTACCTACGAAGTTCAACAAGGCGACATTCCTTCTGGCATTGCTTCTATATTCGGCATAACTACCAATACTCTCCTCTGGGCTAATAATTTAAGTCCTTTAAGCAAGATTAAAGCAGGTCAAGAATTGGTTATTTTGCCGGTTTCAGGAATCAAACATACAGTCAAAAATGGTGAAACCCTGGATAAGATTGTTAAAACATACAAAGGCAATTCAGAAGAGACAATTGCCATGAACGGGTTGCCGGCTAATGGAAATTTGGCCATTGGTCAGGACATTATTATTCCTGATGGTCAGAAGCCGGTTGAATATGCGCCAAAAGCTAAAACCTATGCTTATAACACAGAAGAACTTGGTCCTTATGGCAGTACAAGCCATGGATTTCCTTGGGGTCAATGTACTTGGTATGTTGCCCAAAAAAGATATGTTCCTTGGAATGGGGATGCTAAAACTTGGCTGAAAAAAGCTGTTGAATATGGATTTGAAACTGGCATCGAACCAATGCCAGGAGCAATAATTTCTATGCGTGGCAATACTTGGTTAATGCAGCGTTATGGCCATGTAGCTTATGTTGAAGCCGTGGAAGGTGATTTAATTACTATTTCAGATATGAATTATTTGGGTTTGGGAATAAAAAGCGTGCGTACCATTTCCAAAAACGACTGGAGAATTTTAGGATACATTTATTAAAATTATTCTAATTATTCTAATCTTATTATAAACATGGTATATTTTAAAAAAGGAGGTGCTTATGGAAAAAGAAAAATTTTGCCTTGGGGATAAGTGTATAATTGTTGAAATCGGGCAAGGAGGGTTTCATTATGAGGCAAGGGAAAATTTTTTAAACAAGAGAGTTGAATTCGCAGGATATTGTTCTGGCGGAGAAGAAAATGAAGAAGGTTTTATCTCATGCGAGCTCGTCTTATTGGAAGACATTTATGTGAACGAGACATCGAATGAGTATATGACAAGCGGATTCAAATTCTATTTTCCTTTCGTCAAAATCGCAAAGGCCACATAAAGTGGCCTTTGTTTTTATATTTCCACTTTCGGTCTATATTGCAGGGCTTCGGCAATGTGCTGGGAAGTGATGTCAGGAGATTCGGCGAGGTCGGCAATGGTGCGCGCTAACTTTAAAATGCGGTGATACCCGCGCGCTGACATATGTAGATTGTTTACTGCATTGCGTAATAATTTCTCCCCTTGCTCATCGGTTTTGCAATGTTTTTTAATCAAAGGAATATCCATTTCCGAGTTTGTAACAATATTATCATCTTTGAATCTTTCAATTTGGATTTTCCTGGCTTTTTCCACTTTATTCCTGATTGCTTGGCTTGAACCCTCCATATTTTCATCAATTAATTTTTCATATTTTACATGCGGCACTTCAACATATAAATCAATTCTGTCCATAATCGGACCGGACACTCTTCTTTGGTATTTATTGATTTGTTGTTGGTTGCAGGTGCATTGTTTTTCCGGGTCCCCGTAATATCCGCAAGGGCAGGGGTTCATTGCGGCAATCAAGGTAAATCTGGCTGGGAAAGTATAGCTGGCCTTGGCTCTGGCAACATGGATTACGCCGTCTTCCAATGGCTGCCTCAAACTTTCCAGAACATCTCTGTGTACTTCCGGAAATTCATCAAGGAATAATATTCCGCGGTGTGCTAAAGTAATTTCTCCTGGCCTGGCAACGCCTCCGCCCCCGATTAAAGAAGCTTCTGATGCGCTGTGATGAGGAGAACGGAACGGCCTTTGGTGAATTAAGGGTTTTTTATGGGAAAGTTTTCCAGCTATGCTATAGATTTTAGTAACTTCCAAGATTTCACTCCAAGCCATTTTGGGCAGGATTGTGGAAATCGCTTTTGCCAATAATGTTTTTCCTGATCCAGGTGGTCCGGTCATGAGCACATTATGATTTCCGCTTGCAGCGATTTCCAATGCCCTTTTGGCATTTTCCTGCCCCTTTATATAAGCCATATCAACACTTGGCTGGAATCCAATTTCAAATCCTTCTAAAAATTCATCGCCAAATGGTTCAAGGGGCTTAATTTCAATCCTATTTTCCAAAAATCCGATAAGCTCTGCCAAAGATTCAATAGGAAAGATATTTATATTTTTTATTAATCTTGCTTCATTGCTGTTTGATTTCGGAACAAAGATATTGGTAATTCCTTTTTCTTTTGCCATTAAACAAATCGGCAAAATCCCGTTAGCTCTTCTAATATCGCCATTCAAAGCCAATTCACCGACAAATAATTTGTCTTTTTCATCAAATTTTATCTGCCCTGATGACAAGAGGAAGCTTAAAGCAATAGGCAAGTCATAGGCCGAACCTTCTTTTCTTAAATCAGCTGGCGCTAAATTAATAATTACTCTTTTATTTTGTTTGTGTGGAGGCTCTGCTCCGCTATTTTTTATTGCTGCAGCAATTCTCTCTTTAGATTCTTCAACGGACTTATCCGGTAGTCCGACAATACTAAAAAAGCGGAGACCGGATGATAAATCCGCCTCCACCTCTATGAGTTCAGCTTCAAGGCCAGTTATAGCTGCTGAAAAAACTTTGTTCATGTTGTGGATAAGTTTTTAGAATTTAGTCAATATCAAGGTTTTCGCTTGGCATCCTGTTTTTGGAGCCAAAATTGGCTTATTTTAGCCTTGACGATGAACTGGATTTGTTTTCTTTGGATTATGTTTTAAACAGGTTATCCCCATTTGACTTTGCTCATGGCAAGCTCTATGGTTTTAATCTATCAATAATTCTATACATTGATTCCTTGCTGATGGATAAAATGAACAAATTATTGAAAATGGCGTAATCAATGGTTAATTCCGGATTTGGAAAATTAATATAGCGGATAGCAGTTTCTTTATAGGTATTATCATGGAATATTTCACTGGCTGCCCCGCCCGGAGCTTCTTTCAAGAATAGATTTTTTAAATCATCGGACATTGTTTTTTCCCAGAATTTTAATTGTTCTTCTAAATTGGTAATATTTAGTGCTTCTATAATCAGTCCAAGCCGCCTCTTTCCGTTCTGACCATATAAAACAAGCGTATATTTGTCTTTCAATTCCGGCAGCGCATAAGGATAAATTGATATTCTCAATTCCTGTATCAGTTCATTTAAAAATAAAATTTCTTTTTCATTTTTTATTGGCACTATTCTTTTGAATGTCTCGCTTGGTTGGTCTACATCCGCCTCGATTTTCAAAAGACTGAGCAGGGATGCATTATTTCCGACTGTAATTATTTTTGTTTCATCAACCGGGAAAAGCGATTCTGATGTTTGTGTTTCTTCTGGTTGTTCTATTGGGGGTAATTCCTGTTGCTGTTTTTCTGACTTGCCTTGCCAGTAGAAGAATATTCCGATGGCAATTATTATTAGAACAATGATTACGAGTATGAGAATCTTTTTGAAATTCATTGGCTTGCGGACTTGTTTTACTGTTTTTGGTTTTTCTATTTGTTCTGTTTTTATTTCTTGTTTTGTTTCTGTTTTTATTTCTTTGGTAACTATTTTTGGCGGAGTAGGCGCAATAAACTCCTCTGTTCCTGGCAGAGGAGTTTTCTTAATTTCTTTAATTTCTCTGATTGGGGATAGGGTTGGAGTAGGTGTTGGGACTGGAGCTGGAGTAGGAGTAATCGGCAAAGTTTTAGGCGGAGTTTTTGGCAATTCCAATTTTTCGGGTTTTTTCTCTGTCACCCGTCCCTCCAATTTATCCAAGTCATTTTTCATTGTCCTAATTTCGTATTCAGGCAATGAATTGATTGGTTCTTTGTTGGCCATTTTATTTTTTAGATACGACTTCGATTAAAGACAAACCAATTTTTCCATTATCATCTATCTTCTTTACTTTAACATGTACAATATCGCCTTGTCTAACAACATCTTCAACTTTTTCAACTCTTTTCGCGCCGAGTTCTGAAATATGCAGTAAACCATCTTGCCCGGGGAAGAGTTCCACAAAGGCGCCGAATTCAGCTGTTTTTACAACCTTGCCCTGAAATTCCTCGCCGAGTTTTGCTTCGCGAGTCATTGATTTAATCCAACTGATTGCTTTCTTGGCATTGTCAGCGCTTTCGGACGTAACGAAAATAGTTCCATCATCCTCAATTTCAATAGTCGCGCCAGTTTGTTCGGTTATTTCATTTATTGTTTTTCCACCCGTGCCAATTACCATCCCGATTTTTGCTGGATTGATTTTCAAAGTATAAACTCGCGGAGCATAGGGAGATAATTCCGGCCTCGGCTCTTTAATTGTTTTCTCTATAACTTCAAGAATTTCCAATCTTGCTTTTTTTGCTTGTTTAAATGCATCTTTCAGTATGTCTATACTAATGCCGTCAATTTTAACATCCATTTGCAGGGCATTGATTCCTTTTTTGGTACCAGCGATTTTTAAATCCATATCGCCATAATGGTCTTCTGGCCCTTGAATATCAGTTAATACTTTATATTTTGCAACTTGTCCTGAGCCTGTCGAATGGTCTAACATTAAACCCATAGCAATTCCAGCAACTTTTTCTTTAATTGGCACCCCAGCATCCATTAAAGCCAGAATTGAACCGCAAACAGATGCCATTGAAGAAGACCCGTTTGAAGATAAAACTTCGGATACGACCCTAATCGTGTAAGGGAATTCCTCTTTTGACGGAATTGTCGGTTTTAATGCTTTTTCTGCTAAAGCGCCGTGGCCAATATCTCTTCTTCCAGGATTTCCGATTCTCCCGACTTCGCCGACAGAATATGGAGGGAAATTATAGTCATGCATAAATCCCTTTTTCCCCTCTATTTCCATCTGGTCAAAAACCTGTTCTGAACCAGGGGAACCCAACGTAACAACAGAGAGTACCTGGGTTTCTCCTCTTTGGAATAATCCTGAGCCGTGAACCCTTGGGAATATTCCCACTTCAGCGCTTAAATCTCTTAATTCATCCAATTTCCTGCCGTCCTGCCGTTTATTGTTTTTAAGAATATTGCAATGGGTTATTTCGTCAATTTTTTCATCTATGTATTCTATTACTAAAACAAGTTTTTCTTTTGATTCTTCTGGGTATTTTTCTTTGATTAATTCTGCCAGTCCGTTGTTGATATCATTCAGTTGTTTAACTCTTGTTTGTTTTTCTTTGTGATAAATGGCTATTTCCAGCTTGTCGCCAATAAATTCATCAATTATTTTTTTAAGTTCTTCGTTAGCTTCTTTAATTTCTAGCTCTCTTTTTACTGGTTTTATTTCTTTGATAATGTCTTTTTGGAAGTCAATCAATTTCTTGATATATTTTTTTGCCAAATCAATTCCTTCAAGCATTTTTGCTTCTGGCATTTCCAACGCCTGTCCTTCAATCATATTCATAAGAATGTCTTTATTTTTTTCAATTCCAGAAACAAATATTTCAGAACCCGATTTTGCCTTGGCGCTGATGGTGGAGGTAATTATCCAATTATTTTTATCGTCTTGGCCAACAGAAATTCCTGCCACTGGTCCATTAAATGGTATGTCGGAAACAGATAAAGCCACTGATGCGCCTATAAGCGCCAACAGCCCGGGATCATTTTCTCCGTCAAAAGATAAAACAGTCAAAACAATTTGCAAATCGTTCCTTAATTTTTGATTAAAAAGAGGGCGAATAGACCTGTCTACCAAGCGTCCGGTTAAAATTGCTTCATCGCTCGGCCTCCCTTCTCTTTTAATAAAACGACTGCCTTTGATTTTTCCGGCAGCATAAAATCTTTCTTCGTAATCAATTGTGAGAGGGAGATAATTTTTATCGCTTGACTTGTTAGATAGAACCGCAGTCGCCAAGACTGCAGTCTGTCCGTATTTTACCAATGCCGAACCATTGGCTTGTTGGGCTAATTTACCCAATTCAACAGAGAGTTCTTTTCCCTCAATTTCTGTTTTAAAGATTTTCATATCCATATAGATTATTTTCTTATTCCTATTAAGTACTTTTGCGGGCTTTTGCCCAAGTCAGTAAAATCATCAGTTGCTTCTTTTAATTTGTTTGAAGAGCTTTTTTCAAAAGCAATTACTTCTACTTGCTGTCCGCTTGCCTGCAAATATTCTATCAATGGAACAAAATCGCCATCTCCTGTTACCAGAACAACGCAATCCAGTTTTTCATTTAATTTGATTGCATCAACTGCCATGCCTACATCCCAGTCCGCTTTTTTCATCCCGCCTGGGAATATTTGTAAATCTTTGCTTTTTACTTCTATTCCTGATTTAGTCAGGGCTTCCAAAAACGCTTTCTCTTCGCCAGTTTCAGTAGTTACGACATAAGCAATTGCCCTGATTAATTTTCTTCCTGCAACTGCGGTTTTTAGAATTTCGCGGAAATTCACCCTAGCCTGGTAAATATTCTTTGCCGAGTGGTACATATTTTGGACATCCATAAACACCCCTACTCTTTGTTCTTTGTTTTTGATGATGCTCATATTATTTTTTCAATCCCAATGACTTAATCACTTTTTTGTAGCGCGTTTCATTGTCGTTTTTTAGCCATTCAAGCAATTTTCTCCTTTTTGAAACCATTCCCAAAAGGCCGCGTCTGGAATGGTTGTCTTTGGGGTGTTTTTTGAGGTGGGCTGCCAATTTGGTAATTTCCTCGGTTAGAATTCCAATTTGAACATCAGCCGAACCAGTGTCGGTTTCATGAACTTTATGTTCTCCTATAATCGTAGATTTTTTTCTTTTTGTTAACATATAGAATTAGTATATTACATAATAAATTATTTGCCAAGAGGATTAAAATATCTTATGATAAAAACAATGAAAAAAGCATTATTTTCAATTATTTTGGTTTTTACAGGACTGATAACTTTGGTTTATTTTCCTGTACATGCGCAAGTCAATACACCCAAATTAGAAGTAAACTTTTTTTATTCAGAAACTTGCCCGCATTGTAAAGCAGAAAATATATTTTTGGATAAAATTGAACCCGATTATCCTGATGTAAAATTTAATCGCCATCTGATTTCACAAGCAAGTTGCCGCAAAGAATTAGTGGATTTTTGCAATAAATATAATTTGGAGCAATATATTGGTCTAGTTCCTCTAACTTTTGTTGGTGATGAATTTTTCCCAGGATTTGATGACGAAAATGGCACAGGAAAACAAATAGAAGATTCAATTAAAAGGCAGATTGGGAATGCACAGTCACAAGAAAATGAAGACAAGGGAAAGATAAGCTTGCCGATTATCGGCAAGGTGGATTTGAGTAAATATTCTTTATTAATACAGGCGACAATTCTTGGATTTTTTGACGGATTTAATATTTGTTCTTTGGGTGCGTTGGTTTTGATTCTGGGATTGGTTATAATCTTGCGTTCCAGAAAAAAGATTTTGTTTTTTGGCGGAACTTTTATTTTAACCACAGCTATTGTTTATGGGATTTTAATCGGTTTATGGTATCAATTATTTTATTTTCTTGGCCCTTATTTGAAAATAATGAATATTTTTGTCGGCATTCTGGGGATTATGGGCGGGATTTATTTTTTGAAGCAGTTTTTAAAATACAAAAAATACGGGCCAGCTTGTGATATGAATACTAATAATGGCTTGGTAAATAAATTTTCTTCGAAAATCCAAAAAAACTTTCAGGAGTCGCAAGGATTATGGGCGATTTTAATAAGTGTTTTCATTTTTGCAATCGTGATTACGATTGTTGAATTCCCTTGTTCGGCTATTATTCCTGTTCTTTTTGCCGGACTATTGGCGAAAGCGCAAGTTTCAGTTGGGGCATATATTTTTTACATAGCGCTATATCTGTTGTTTTATATGATTGATGAGATAATTGTTTTTCTGATTGCTGTTTTTACAATGAATATTAAAATTGCTTCAAGTAAAGCAATGACATGGTTAAATCTAATTGAAGCAATTGTCTTATTCGGATTGGGATTCTATTATTTGATTGGATTTTAATTTTTAAAATAAAAAAATTCCCTCCATGTCGAATTGGTTTGCCAATTCAATATAGAGGGAATCAATCAATCTGCAGTTCAAGGTTCAGATCTTTAAAGTGTTTCTTTGCTTCTTCGCTCATTTCGAATTCACTTGATACTTCTTTAATTTGGGCTTCTACGATTTTGCCGGGAATTACTGTTTTCACAAAAACATTAAAACCAGTATTCTCAGGTAATTGTTTGGAAGCTTCAATGCAAGCAATGTGGAAAATGTCTTTTTTGTCCCGCAAATGAGCAAGAGAATGAATGTTTTTCGTTCCAAATGGCCAAGTATTTAACTGATAAAATCTTCCTGCTTGTATCATCTGGACCTCCTTTATATAATATGATATTATCATATATATAATTATTTGTCAATAGCGAAGATGTAGTTCTTTGCCCCTATGGTGAAACGGATATCACGTTAGTCTTCGGAACTAAAATTGGGGGTTCGAATCCTCCTGGGGGCATCGAGTCAAACCGAGCTAGACTCGGTCAAACTCGACATTTAAATTTTTTGCCCTCATAGCTTAGTGGTAAAGCAACTGCCTCTTAAGCAGCTGATCAAGGTCCGATTCCTTGTGAGGGCATAAGTTGACTAGATACTTTTTAAAATCTATCATTTTAAATACGGCCCAATACGCCCCCATAGCTTAATGGTAAAGCAACTGCCTTTTAAGCAGCTGACCAAGGTTCGATTCCTTGTGGGGGCATTGAAAAGGAGGTGAAAAAAATGTTCTTTTATAAAGTTATTCATTGGATAATTTATTTTCTTTTCAAGAATCAAATCGCTGAGATAAGTGGTTTAGAAAACTTACCAAAAGACAGGGGCTTTATTATTGCTGCTAATCACGAGACAGCTTATGATCCGTTAATTGTTATTACCGCTTTAAGAAATTTCCTGAGACGTTATTTCGACCCTATGAAGAAAAAAATTTACTTTTTAGGAAACACAGGAATAAGGTACAAGATTTTCCGCTATTCTATTGCCACTATTCTTGTTGCTTTGTTTGGCGAAAGAATTGGTTACCTTCCAGCCAATCAAACAGGATTAATTAGGGCAATTAGGTTGTTGAAACAAAATCACATTGTTGTCATTTTCCCTGAAGGTCGCCAAAATGATGGAAAACAGCTTCTAAGGGGTCGTCGGGGAGTTTCTGTTTTAGCATTGCTTTCTATCAAAGAAATTATCCCAACTGGTTGTTTCGGTCCTTCTGTCTTTAGTCTTAGAGAACTCATTAAGCACTGGGAAGAAAAGAAAAGAGTTATTTTCAATCCTGGTTTTTATCTTGATTCTTTTGACGAATCTGTGGATGCGGCCACCAATATCATTATGCAGGCCATTTCTAAAGCTTCAAATAAAGATTATCCATTTTCACACTGAATGCCTTCCGCAGCTTGCGAAAGGCATTCTTTTTTGCTAAAAGTCGGTTTTTAAGCTATAGTTAAGATGTGATAATTCCAAAAGAAGTTAATTTAATATTGGAAAAATTGGAAAAAACCCGCCTTGACTCGGCGAGGCAGGACAAATATGAAGCATATGTTGTTGGTGGATGCGTCAGGGAT
>DATKZC010000011.1:0-9398 GCA_035528175.1 Minisyncoccota bacterium | reverse complement strand
TTACTCCGAATACTGATTTATTTAACCAAAACCTTACTGAATGGCTGATTGAATACAACTTTTACAGGCCTCATCAGGCATTAGGCTACCGGACGCCCATTGAAACATCAAAAGTGTCACCTATGTGGTCATCTTGTACATAGACTTGACAAGCATTTACTAATCTGCTATAATGATAATGTAAGATAGTCCTTTCTAATAATCTGCAGGCAATAAGGGTAACCAATTTTAACAAATATTTACCCTTTGGAATTTTTCTTAGTATAGGATGTTTTGGCTCCCTCCTTGTTGAGGTTCCAACTGAAGTATTCCTCGGAAAGATTCTAAACTTCGGATCCTAAGCCGAATGTCACTTGTCTGCAGGTTATTGGAAAGAACTAGCCCAAAATTCTCTCCACCTCCTCCATTGTAGTGATGCCCTGTAATACTTTTAACAATCCATCTTGCCTCATTAAAAACATTCCGGATTTTATTGCTGCTTCTTTGATTTCAATATTAGATGGAGTTTTGAGAATAACTTTTTCCATTACATCATTAACCACAAACAATTCAAAAACTCCGATTCTTCCTTTGTAGCCAGTATTATTGCAATGAGCGCATCCTTGTTCGGACGCTTTTTTTATTTTAATATTATCCAATTTTGGCTTGGGTACTCGGCTTGGTAATTCTGCTAAGCCGGTTTTTATTTTCTCTAACGTTTCTCTATCCGGTTTTATTTCTGTCGAGCATTTCGGGCAGACTTTCCTTATCAATCTTTGAGCAATAATCAAATTCAGCGCAGATGGAATCATTGTTTGGTTGACTTTCATATCAACCAGGCGCGGAATCGCGCCAGCTGCATCATTCGTATGCAGGGTTGAAAATACCAGGTGGCCGGTCAAAGCAGCATTAATCGCGGTTGCTGCTGTTTCGTCGTCTCTGATTTCGCCGACAAGGATAATATCCGGGTCTTGCCGCAGAATTGATTTTAATCCACTGGCAAAAGTATAGCCCTTTTCTGCTTCAACTTGGGTCTGTTCAACGCCTTTTAAATGGTATTCAACCGGATCCTCAAGTGTAATAATTTTCGAACCAGGATCATTTACAGCTTTTAGAAAAGCATAAAGCAAGGTGGTCTTGCCTGAACCAGTCGGGCCAGTGGTAATAATCATCCCGTTCGGTTTTTTTAACCCGTCCACGATAATTTTATAATCAAAATCCTGGATTCCCAAATCTTCTAGTTTCATTCCGATTGTTTTAGGGTCAAGGATTCTTAAAACAACATTTTCGCCATTGTCCGCAGGAATAATAGAAGTTCTGATTTCAATTTCCTTGTTTTCAGAATTAAAACTAAATCTTCCATCTTGAGGAATATCGTGAATATTGATCTTTAATTCAGACAACATTTTGATTCTTGAGAGTAAAAGCTCATAGGATGTTGTTTGAATATCGGCTGCGTCTTGTAGTATTCCGTCCAGTCTATATCTTAATCTGGTTGTTTCGCTTACTTCGGTTTCAAAATGGATGTCTGATGCTTCTAATTTTAATCCAGCAGCCATGATTATATTTAAAAGCTGGGTAGTGGGAATATTGGGTTGTTCCAATTCTCTTTTTAAATCTTGAATCGTGTTTATACTGGTTTGGACTTTTTCCAGTTCTGAAGCGCTGATTTCGACTCTTTCAATTATTTCAACCTTTTCCGGCTTTGCAAATTTATATCTCTCCCATGCCCTTTTTAATCCGTTTTCTGAAACTATACTTATTTTCATCTGGTAATTTTTGTCTTCAAGATTTTTTATAAAAGATTTTGTTTGTTTCAAGCGCGGATCAGCAACAGCGACAAATAATTCTTTCTGTTTTTTTAATATTATTGCCACAGATGCATTTTTTGATTCTGTTTCATTGGAGATATTTAACGCCTCGTCGTCAATTGTGGAAATCCTTAAATCCAGATAAGGAAAACCTAGCTCATCGGCTAGGTCTTTAGCTTTTTGTTCTTCTTGGTCTCGGCGAAGCTGCTGTATTTTAACATCTGCCCTTTTTTGTTTTTCTTCATTCTTTAATACCATGCTTTCATCTTATATCAAAGCGTTGTTTTTTGCAAGCTTTTTTTATATTTCAAAAACTGATAGAATAGAGTCAATGGAACAATTTATTACTCAAAATCAAAAACAGACGCAGGGTTTGGCAAGAATTTTGGCTAGGGAAATCCTGAAATACAAAAAGGTTTACCATGGGCGAAGTCGAAGGGCTTTAGTTTTTGGACTGATCGGCAATCTGGGTGCTGGCAAAACAACTTTTATTCAAGCATTTGCCAAGGGAATAGGAATTAAAGCACGACTAACCAGCCCGACTTTTGTTTTAATGAAAAAATACGGAAATCTCTATCATATTGATTGTTATCGCATAAAAAATTATAAAGATATTTTAGTTTTGGATTTTCAGGAAATTGTTTTTAATCCTAAAAATATTATTATGATAGAATGGGCGGAAAGGGTCAGAAAAATCCTGCCCAAAGATACTATTTGGATAAAATTCGATATCGTTGGAAAAATGAGCAGAAAAATAAAGATATTATGAAGAAATCAAACTTCTTATGAAAAAACTTGTTTTAATTGATTCGAATGCTTTGGTGCATCGGGCGTTTCATGCGCTACCTCCTTTAACTACGCGTAAAGGCGAGCTTACCAATGCTGTTTACGGGTTTTTTTCAGCATTAATAAAAGTAATTAACGAACTGAAACCAGATTATATGGTAGCAACATTTGATTTAGCGGCCCCGACATTCCGGCACATTGAATATGACCAATACAAAGCCAAAAGGCCAAAAGCGCCGGATGAACTTTATGCGCAAATCCCTCGCACAAAAGAAGTTTTGAAAGCATTCGGCATTCCGATTTTGGAAAAAAAAGGATTTGAAGCGGATGATATTATCGGCACAATTGCGAAAAAATATACGAATAAAGAAATAGACATCTTGATTGTAACCGGCGATTTGGACACTTTACAATTAATTGATGACAATATTCGTATTTATACAATGAAAAAAGGTTTAAGCGATATAATGATATATGGCGAAAAGGAAGTTGAAGAAAGATACGGCTTAAAAGTGAGTCAGATGATTGATTATAAAGCACTAAGAGGCGACCCCTCGGACAATATTCCTGGAGTAAAAGGAATTGGGGAAAAGGGAGCAAGTAATTTGCTTAAGGAATTTGGCACTTTGGAGAATTTGTATAAAAAATTAGACAAATTAACAGAAAGACAAATTATTGATAGTCCAGCTTTAAGTAAATCAGTGGTGGAAAAATTAAGAACTAATAAAAAAATGGCGTTTTTCAGCAAAAGCTTGGCAACGATTCGTTTGAATGTACCAGTTAAGATTGATTTGAAAGAACTTGATTGGCAAAATCATTTTAATATGGACAAAGTGCGGGAACTATTTATTGAATTGGGATTTAATACTTTATTGCGCCGTTTGCCCGGCGGAGAAGCGGAGAAAAAAGCAGAAATACAATTCAAGCAAGCTAATTTATTTTAATATGCCCGAGTTGCCGGAAGTTGAGACAATTAAAAAAGAATTAAATGTAATAATCGGCAAAAAGATTGCCGATGTTATTGTTAATAATGCGAAAGTTATCCGCGGAATGGATAAAGAAGAATTTATTAAAGAATTAAAGAATGTTAAAATCAAAAATATCATCCGCAAAGGGAAATTATTGATTCTAGAATTATCATCGGGAAAAGATTTAACCATTCATCTAAAAATGACCGGCCAGTTGGTTTATCCTTCGACCCGCCTACCGGCGAGGCAGGCTGCGCTCAGGACAAGTCCTTCAAAGGTAGCCAGAGTTAGTTTTAAGTTTTTCGATAACACGATATTGGATTTTAATGATGCGCGCTTGTTCGGAGAACTTAAAATAGTTGATAATTGGCAGGATTTGAAGTTTATCAAAGAGCTTGGACCAGAGCCGTTTAATATAGATTCTAAAAAATTCAGGCAAATACTGGCAAAAAGAAAAACTAAGATTAAAGTTCTATTAATGGACCAGAAATTTATTTCGGGCATCGGCAATTTATATGCGAACGAAGCATTGTTTAGGGCAAAAATTGACCCGTGCAGGCCGGCAAACTCGCTTTCAGACAAAGAAAAAGATTTACTGTTTAAAGAAATTAAAAATACGCTTTCAGAAGCGATTAAACATAAAGGTTCTTCAGTTGATAATTATGTGCAGGTTTCAGGTAAACCAGGAAATTATGCAAAATATCATAAGGTTTATGATAGGAAGGGAGAAAAATGTTTAAAGTGCAAAGGAATAATAAAAAGAATAGTTTTAAGCGGCAGAGGGACGTATCTTTGTTCTATATGTCAAAAATAGATATGAAAAAATTCAAAATAATTTTAATAGTTATAATAATCTTGGTTGTTGCGGGATTTTTGTTTTGGAAATTGGGGAATAGGAGTATCAGTATTGGAAACAATGCCCAACAAAATACGGAAAACGAAGACGGCATTAGTCCGATTACTGGAGAAAAATGCGCAAATTACAATCGCAGGCCGTTTGCTGTGATGTTGGCAACTGATGCAATTACCCGCCCACTCTCTGGGATTAGTCAGGCGGACATTGTGATTGAAATGCCAGTTATAACTGGCGGTACTACGCGCCTAATGGCTGTTTATGGATGTGAATCTCCGGATGAAATTGGTTCTATAAGAAGCGCGCGGCACGATTATATTCCTTTAGCCATGGGCCTTGATGCGATTTACGCTCATTGGGGCGGGTCGCATTTTGCTTTGGACAAACTAGATAAAGGGATTATGGATAATCTTGATGCAATGAAAAATCCTTATGACAGCTTTTTCCGTAAACCAGGAATAGCTATGCCTCATGACGGGTTCACTACAATGGATAAATTGTTGAATGCAGCGAAGAAACTTGGTTATCGTCTGGAAACCAAGTTTTCCGGGTATCCGCATTTGAAGAAATCAGATTCTAAATTGGCAAGTCCGAATACAGGCGGTCGTTTGTCCATTGGCTATGGCGGAGAGTTCAGAGTTTCTTATGCATATGACAAAGAAGAAAATTTATATGAAAGATACAGGAATAATTTAAAAGAAACTGACAAGAATAATAATAATCAAGTAAAAGTAAGTGTGGTAATTATCATGCGTGCGGAATCGCGCATGATTGAGCCGCCGGATTACAATGAAGTTGATGTTGAAGGCGACGGCGAAGCAAAAATCTTTCAGAATGGGGAAGAAATAAAGGGTTATTGGAAAAAAACAGGCACTTACAGCGATTCAAAACTTACATTTTTGAATAGCAATGGTAAGGAAATTGAACTAGCGCCAGGCAAAATCTGGCTTCAAATCGTGGAACCAACAACAGAAGTAAAGTGGGAAACATTTTAATATGCTTATATTTTTATACGGACAAGATATATATAGGTCTAAAGAAGAACTACGCAGAATGATTGAAAAAAATAGAGAGGCCGACTCTGATTGGTTTGATTTTATTAGAATTGACGCCAGCGACAAGCAAGTTGAGATTTTTAAGGAATTAAAACAGACAACGGATACAATTTCCATGTTCAGCCAGAAAAAACTGATTATTATTGAGGATGTTTTTTCTTTGAATCGGGAAAGTCAGGATGAAATATTAGAATTTTTAAAAAAGAAAAAAATTGAGGACGATAAAGATATAACGATTATTTTTTGGACCAGCGAAGCAGATGTAAAGAATAATCTATTTAAATATTTGAAATCTAAAGCCGAAGCGGGGGAGTTCAAACCATTGCAAGGCGCGCAATTGAAAAAATGGATTAAGGATTTTATTGATAAACAAAAAGGTTTAATCGATAATTCGGCAGTAGATAAATTAATAGAAAGGGTCGGCAATGATTTATGGAGGATGAGTAATGAATTGAATAAATTATTTTCTCATAATAAAACCATACATTTGGAAAATGTGGAATTATTAGTCAGGCCGGAAATTGATTTGAATATTTTCCAATTAATTGATGCAATCGGACACAAACAAAAAACTAAAGTATTATCTTTATTCGGCCAATACATTAAAAGTGAAGAGAGTGAATATTATTTATTATCAATGATAGCGTATCAAATCAGAAATCTGATTAAGGTGAAAACCACTAAGGCGATTGAGCTTTTGGGATTGCATCCGTTTGTAGCCAGAAAATCCAGCCAGCAATCCGAGAATTTTACTTTTGAAGAATTAAAAAAAATCTATCACCAACTAATGATAATAGATTTTGAATCAAAACTCGGGAAAACAGATATCACTACTGCCCTGGAGTTGTTTTTAACGAACCTCTAGAGATAAATTTGCTTAATCTTGATTTTTTCCTTGCCGCATTATTTTTCTTAATTACTCTAGTTTTTGCAGCTTTATCGATTGCTTTGTAAGCCAAGGGAAGAAGCTTTGATGCTTCTGCTTTTTTATTTTCTGCAACCAGTTTTTTGATTTTTTTGACTATATCGCGTAAAACATTAAGTCGGCGCAGGTTTCTTTGCCTTCGCGTTTTATTTTGCCTCAATGCTTTTTCTGCTGATTTTGTAATAGGCATATTAAAACCATCTTATCATATTATTGATTTGGCGTCAAATAAAAGGTAGAATGAAAGTAATGATTGGATCTATTGAAGGGAAAATTGAATATAGCACGGATAAATATGTGTTAGTTGGTGTTGATGGCATTGGCTACAAGATTTATATTTCCGTTAATACATTCAAAAATCTACCCGAAAAGGGCAGTAAAATAAAACTATTTACTCATTTGCACGTTAGGGAAGATATAATGGATTTATATGGATTTTTGAATCAGGAAGATTTGGAGTTTTTTGAATTATTGATTTCTATATCCGGCATTGGGCCGAAAGGAGCTCTGAATATTTTAAACGTGGCATCAGTCAAAAATTTGAAAAAAGCCATAGCCAATGAAGAAAGCAGTATTTTAACCAAAGTTTCTGGCATTGGTAAAAAAATAGCTGAAAAGATTATATTAGAATTAAAGAACAAGGTTGGCGGAGAATTTATAGACGAGAAATTCGGAACTGATAGTGAGGCAATCGACGCCTTAGTTTCTCTGGGCTACAGATTACAGGAAGCCAGAGAAGCGCTTAAAAAGGTTCCAGAAGCAATAAAGGAAGTTGGAGATAAGGTCAGGCATGCTTTAAAAATTTTAAGCAAATGACATCATTTTTACAATCAAGTGAATGGGCTGATTTTCAAAAACGATTAGGAAGAAGTGTTTGGCAAATAGATGGAATTAATGTTATTAAACATAAATTGCCAATGAATAAGTCCTATCTCTATTCGCCTTATTTAGACCTACCGCGAGATATTGATAAATTCGTGAAGCAAATTGGGAAAATCGCTAAAAAAGAAAATGCGATTTTCTTTAAAATTGAACCCCTCAATTACGCTCGGGGCAAGTTTGCTTTAGAGGATTTTGGATTCATCAAGTCAAATAATATCCAGCCATTGAGGACGATTGTTTTGGACATCATTAAATCAGAACAGGAAATTTTGAATCAGATGCACAGCAAGATGCGTTATAATATCAATTTGGCGCAGAAAAAAGGAATCGTGGTTAGGGTAGGCAATAATCAGCATGATTTTGAGGAATTTTGGAGGTTAACACTTAAAACAGGCAAGAAAGACGGGTTCAGACATTATACAAAAGAATATTACAAGAAAATGCTGGAAATCCCGGGAATAAAATTGTTTTTGGCAGAATACTCCTCGACTTCGCTCGGGGCAAGTCAAAATAAAATTATTGTTGCGAATATTGTTGTTTTTTACGGGCAAATGGCAATTTATTTGCACGGAGCATCGGATTACGAGTATAGGAATCTGATGGCAGCTCCACTTTTGCAATGGCATCAGATTTTAGAAGCGAAAAAAGCCGGATGCGCTGAATATGATTTCTGGGGCATTGATGAAATTAAATGGCCGGGCGTAACCAGATTTAAAAAGAGCTTTGGTGGGAAAGAAATTATTTATCCAGGGGCCTATGATTTGGTTTTTCAACCAATGTGGTATAGGATTTATAAGATTGCCAGAAAGTTTTTATGAAGAAGTCAGACTTCTTATGAAAAAATTCATTCCTAAATTTATTTTTAATATTTACCATTATTTATTGGCTTTAATAGGGGCTGTAATTTATGGTTTTCCTTCAAAGAAATTGATAGTGATTGGTATTACTGGTACAAAAGGCAAATCAACAACTATTGTTTTGGCTGGAAAAATTTTTCAAGAAGCTGATTATAGGGTTGGCTGGATTTCTTCTTTAACCATAAATTTGGGCAAAGAAGAAATAATGAATCAATATCATATGACTATGCCAGGCCGGTTTTTTATCCAATCAGCATTGGCAAAAATGGTCAAAAATGGTTGCAAATACGCGCTGATTGAAGCGACCTCAGAAGGAATAAAACAATTTCGGCACAAATTTATTAACTTTTCCGGCGCGGTATTTACAAACCTGTCAGCAGAACATATTGAAGCGCATGGAAGTTTTGAAAAATATAGATCAGCGAAACTGGAATTATTTAAAGTAGCAGCAAAAAATAAAAACAGCTTCGGGATTTATAATGCGGATGATGAAAATGTTGAGTGGTTTTTAAAAATTCCGATTAAGAATAAGTATCAATATAGTTTAAAAGCCGATAAAATAGATTTTAAATTAAATTTAATCGGAGAATTCAATCAATATAATGCCTTGGCAGCATTGACTATTGCAAAATCGCAGAGAATTTCCGAAGATATTGCTAAAAAGGCGCTGGAAAAGGTAAAATTTATTCCAGGACGGCTGGAAGAAATTAATGCGGGACAGGATTTTAGAGTAATTATTGATTTAGCGCATACTCCTGATTCATTTGAAAAAGTTTTTAGAGTATTTAAGCAGATGAAGCATAATAGAATTATTTCTGTTTTCGGTTCTGCTGGCGGGGGCAGAGATAAATGGAAGAGGCCGGAATTAGGTAGAATTGCTTCAGAAAAATCCGATATTGTTATAATTTGCACAGAAGATTCTTATAATGAAAGCGAACAAAAAATTGCTGATGAGATTGCAGTCGGATGCAAAAAAATAAAGCCGGAAATAATTTTAGACAGGCAAAATGCAATCAAAAAAGCGTTTTCTTTGGCGCAAAAAAATGATATTGTTTTAATTTTAGGTAAAGGTACAGAACAAACAATGGTTATTGGAAATAAAAAATCCAAATGGGATGACAGAGAAACGGTTAAAGAAGAATTAAAAAATTTGCTATAATAGAAATATGCGCAATCTTTTAGGTTTAAAAATTGAAACAAAATTAAGTTTATTTATTGTGGTGATATTTGTGGCAATTTTTTTATTCACTATCTTTAAAAATATGGATAATTTTAATAAATT
>DATKZC010000010.1:0-22776 GCA_035528175.1 Minisyncoccota bacterium | reverse complement strand
CTTGGATGAAGCAATGGCCGGCTTTTGCACTGATATAGGCATAACATTATTACCCAATAATAGAATTGCTGTTGCTGATAACGGGCGCGGTATTCCGGTTGATATCCATACCCATACAAAGAAATCGGCGCTGGAAACAGTTATGACCACCCTGCATGCCGGAGGAAAATTTGGCGGACAATCGTATAAGATTGCTGGCGGTTTGCACGGCGTCGGAGTCTCTGTTGTTTGCGCTTTGTCGAAATGGATGAGGGCAGAAATATGCCGCGGCGGCTACATTTATACCCAGGAATATTCTCAGGGAAAACCGAAAACAAAAGTTGTTAAAGACGGCAAATGCGAAGGTTCAGGAACTAATATAATATTTGAGCCGGACACAGAAGTATTTACAACTACAGAATTCAATTGGAATACAATTTTAGATCACTTGCGGCAGCAGGCATATTTGACCAAGGGAGTAAAAATTATAGTTATTGACCAGAGAAACAAGGATAATTCTAAAGCCAAAAATGGATTTCGCACACATACATTTTATTTTGAAGGAGGACTAATTTCTTACATTAAGCATTTAAATAGAAATCAAAAAACAATCCATCCAAACATTTTTTATGTTGAAAGAGAGAAGGAAAATATTTTAGTGGAAATCGCTCTCCAATATACTGATGATATCCAGCCATTGGAAGTAAGTTTTGCCAATAATATCCATACTGGCGAAGGAGGAATGCATTTGACCGGATTCAGGAGTGCATTAACCAGAGCTTTAAATGATTATTCCAGAAAGAACGGTTTTATTAAAAACGATGAAACAAATTTAAGCGGAGATGATGTTCGTGATGGCTTAACCACAGTGGTCAGCGTTAAATTGCCGGAACCGCAATTTGAAGGACAGACAAAGGCGAAATTGGGAAATCCTGATGCCAGAACAATAGTTGAAGCGGTTTTTGCCGATGCCCTTGAAGAATGGCTGGAAAAAAATCCCAATGATGCGCGCCAGATTTTGGGAAAATGCATCTTGGCCCAAAAAGCAAGAAAAGCTGCTAAAGCAGCCAGGGATACAGTTATTAGGAAAGGGATTTTAGATGGAATGACTCTGCCTGGTAAGCTTGCCGATTGTTCATCTAGAGAACCAGAGAATTCAGAGTTGTTCATAGTTGAAGGAGACAGCGCAGGCGGTTCGGCCAAACAGGGAAGAGACAGAAGATTTCAGGCGATTTTGCCTCTGCGCGGAAAAATTTTAAATGTTGAAAGAACTCGCCTTGACAAAATCTTGGAATCAAAAGAAGTAAAAGCATTAATTATCGCTTTAGGAACTGCAATTGCCGAAGAGTTTAATATTTCTAATCTTCGCTACCACAAGATTGTGATTATGACTGATGCCGATGTTGACGGCGCGCATATTAGAACCTTGCTTTTGACATTGTTTTACAGATATTTTCCGCAGATAATCGAAAATGGGCATTTATATATTGCCCAGCCACCGCTTTTTAAAGTTCAAAAAGGAAAAGAATCAGTTTTTGTTTATAATGAAGAGGAAAAAGATAAAATAGTTGCCAAGATGGGCGGAGACGAAAAAAGCATTAATGTCCAGAGATATAAGGGCTTGGGAGAAATGAACCCGCAATTATTATGGGATACTACCATGGATCCACAGAAGAGGATGATGAAAAAAGTGAAAATTGCCGATGCCGAGGAAGCAGACAGGATTTTTGATATTTTAATGGGTTCAGAAGTCCCCCCGCGCAAGAAATTTATCCAAACTCACGCCAAAAATGTCCGTAATCTTGACATTTAATTTTTAAAAGGCCACACTTAATCAAGATGGCCCAATGGCCATTTTAAAAAACATGAGTATTTTCAGCAAAATATCAAATTACCTCAAAGAGGTAAGAATAGAGCTTAAGAAGGTTAATATGCCTACGAGGCAGGAAACCATTAAATACACCCTGATTGTCATCGGGTTAAGTTTTGTTGTGGCTGTTTTTCTTGGTGGATTCGATTTTCTTTTCACCTGGATTGTTAGCAGTTTCTTATTATAATATGCCGAAACAAGAAACAACCGGAGAAAGGCATTGGTATGCAATCCATACTTATCCTGCGTCTGAAGACACAGTAGCTTATAATTTAAAGCAAAGAATTGAGTCATTGGAAATGGGAAACAGGATTTTTAATGTTGTTGTTCCCAAGGAAAGGAAAATAAAAATAAAAAGCGGTAAAAGACATGAGGTAGAAGAAAAACTTTTTCCGAATTATGTTTTTGTAGAGATGATTGTGACTGACGATTCTTGGTACGTGGTCAGAAATACCCCGCGAGTAACAGGGTTTATTGGTTCAGGAATTACGCCAGTGCCGGTTTCTGACGAGGAAATTAAGAAAATATTAAAACAGGAAAATAAAGGAGAAGCGACTTATAAGATTGATGTGGAAGTTGGAGATATTGTAAAAATAACCGACGGTCCATTTAAGGATTTCGAAGGAAAAATCAATGAAGTTGACCAAGGCAAAGGCAAGGTTAAAGTTTTAGTGAATATGTTCGGCAGGGAAACTCCGGTAGAGTTGGATTATTTACAAGTAAAAAAGATTTAAAATATGGCAAAAGAAATAAAAACTATTGTAAAAATACAGCTTCCAGCGGGAGGAGCTAATCCAGCTCCGCCAGTTGGCACCATTCTAGGTCCTCATGGATTGAATCTTCAGGATTTTTGTTCTAAATTTAATGAAGCAACCAAAGAAAAAGCAGGAAATATAATTCCTGCAGAAATTACTATTTATACTGACAGGACTTTTGAATTTAAATTAAAAACTTCTCCAGCAGCCGATTTATTGAAAAAAGCGGCTAATATTGAAAAGGGATCAGGAGTGCCACAGAAAGACAAAGTCGGAAAGGTAACTAAACAACAGATTAGAGAAATTGCCGAGAAAAAAATGGAGGATTTGAATGCTAATGATGTTGAAGCGGCAATGAAGATTATTGAAGGCACTGCGAGGAATATGGGCATAACAATTGAGTAGTAATTAAAATCAGGTTTATTTGTATGGATAAATCTGATTTTTTATTTGGATAAGATTTGTTATAATATAAGTATGAAGGTTTTAAAGCCGACAAAATTAGTCAAAGGGGATATTATCGGAATAATAGCCCCGTCAGGAATTGTGGAAGCCAAAGAGTTGGAGTCTGGAACCAAAATTCTTAAGGGTTGGGGATTTAAAATTGAATTAGGCAAGCATATTATGAAAAGAGTTGATGATTACAGCGCTGGAACACCGGAGGAAAGAAGGGAGGATTTTGAAAATATGGTTAAGGACCCTAAAATAAAAGCCATTGCTTGCGCAAGCGGTGGATATGCGGCCAGTTCAGTAATTTCGACATTAAGTCCAGAGGTAATAAGATTTTTCAAAAAACATCCACCTTTACTTTTCGGCTATTCAGATTTCTGTTTGTTTTTGAATTCCGCTTTTTCTTTGGGCGTTGCAGGACTTCACGCGCCAAATATTGTTTCTATACCCTTCCATCAAAAAGAAAGCCAAGAATCTTTAAGAAAGGCAATTTTGGGAGAAATGGATTTTAAATACGGGTCCAGATTTTTTAGAAATATTTTAATCCCTGGCAGAGTTAAGGGATATTTTTTACCCACAAATCTTGATGAATTGGTACATCTTTTTGGCAGTAAGTTTGATCCGCTTGAGAATTTTAATGGCCCGATAATTTTGGGTTTGGAAGAAATATGGGAAGATAAAAGCGATGTAAAAAGGATGCTTGAAAAGATTATTTTCCATCGCAATTTTAAAAAAATAAAAGGAATTATTTTGGGCAGATTTGTGGGAAACAACGAAGCAGAATATCCTAAATGGGGGAAAAAGAATGCCTGGTCGGATATTTTTATTTCAGCGCTTGAAAATAAGAATATCCCGGTTGTGGATTTTCCTCATTTTGGGCATTTGGAAGAGCATAAAAAGATGTTTAGGATTTTGAAAAGAAAATCGAAAATTGCCTACAATAAAAACATTTTTCTATCTTTTCCCACAGGCGCACGGGTTATTCTTAATGCTGATCCCGAAAATCCCTATTTAAATTTTTTAGACCAGGCAGTTGAATAAAAAAGTGGTATAATTAAGATATAATAAGTTCACCCTGTTAAATCCCGCAGAGCGGGGATTCGCAGGGCGAATATTTAACAGGGTAAAAAATAATTTATGTTTACAAAAGTAGCGATTAATGGGTTTGGGAGAATTGGCAGAACATTTTTCAGGTTAGCGCATGAACGAAACGAATTAAGAATTGTGGCGATAAATGACTTGGCGGACTTAGAAAATTTAGCTTATCTTTTAAAACACGATAGCATTTACGGAGAATATAATCATAAAATCAGCGTTGATTTAAAACAGAAAAAATTGATTATTGATAATCAAAAGATTGATTTTTATCAAGAAAAGGATCCAGCTAATTTGCCCTGGTCTAAGTTAGGAATTGATGTGGTTGTTGAGGCAACGGGATTTTTTGATTCTTTCGAGAAAAGTAGCGCACATATTAAAGCCGGGGCAAAAAGGGTAGTGATTACTGCTCCATCAAAAGATGATGATGAAAGTTTTAAACTCGGCGGTACAGTATTATTGGGAATAAACGAAAAGGACATGACAAAAGTAAAAATTACTTCCAATGGTTCTTGCACCACTAATGCAGTAGCGCCGGTAGTAGCAATACTTTCCGAAAAGCCTGGGATCAAAAAAGCCGTGCTCAATACCACGCATGCTTATACTGCGACACAAAAAATTGTTGATGGCCCAGACACAAAAGATTGGAGAAGGGGAAGGGCTGGAGCAATCAGCTTGGTGCCTTCAACAACCGGAGCAGCAATTGCCGTGACAAAAGTTGTACCGAATTTAAAAGGCATTTTCGACGGCTTGGCAATCAGAACTCCTGTGCCTACGGTTTCTCTGGCTGACATTACTTTTGTAGCAAATAGAAAAACATCTGTTGAAGAAATAAATAATATTTTAATTGAGGCAGCTAAAAAACCGCACTGGAAAGGAATTCTAAACGTAAGCAAGGAACAATTGGTTTCTTCTGATTTTATCGGCATTACCACTGCGGCTGTTGTTGATTTGGGATTTACCAAAGTAATTGACGGGGATTTGGTTAAAGTTCTGTCTTGGTATGATAATGAATGGGGGTATTCGGCAACTTTGGTCGAACATGTGATTAAATCAGGGAAATTAATACACCCTGTTAAATAGTCGCTTCGCGACTCCCGCTGTGCGGGATTTAACAGGGCAAACAAACATATGATTTATTTAGGCGCTGACCACGGCGGGTTTAGTTTTAAAGAAAAAATAAAAGAATTTTTAAAAGAACTTAAAATAGAGTATCAGGATTTGGGTAATTTGAAACTTGAACCAGGGGATGATTTTGTCGATTATGCTCTTGCAGTGGCAAAAAAAGTTGCGGAAACAGGGGAGAAAGGGATATTGATTTGTACTAATGGCGAAGGAATGTGTATTACTGCCAATAAATTCAAAGGAATTAGGGCCGTTTCACCGACAAATAAAAAAACAGCTAAGCAAACCAGAGAACATTTAGACGCGAATGTTTTGTGTCTGGGTGAACACGTTCTTTCTTTTCGCGAAGCAAAAAAGATTATTAAAGCTTGGCTGGAAACCGATTTTTTTAAAGCAGAAAAATATATCAGGAGATTGAATAAGATTAAGAATTTAGAATAATGACAAAACAAATTATCCCGACAATTTTGGTTAAGACATTTAAAGAAGTTAAAGAAAAAATCAAAGCAGTTGAAAATTATGTGGATTGGGTTCAGCTTGATATAATGGATGGAATTTTTGTGGAAAATACAACATGGCCCTATACCGAAGGTAGCCCAGAAGATCTAAAAAAAGTTCACCCTGTTAAATCCCGCGGAGCGGGGTCGCCAGAGGCGACATTTAACAGGGTAAAATTAGAAGCCCACTTAATGGTGCAGGAGCCGGAAAAAATAATCGACAAATGGTTGAAAAACGTTGATAGGGTGATTATTCATTTTGAATCAAAAATCAAAGACCTAGAAAATTTGATTAAAAAAGTCCACAGCCGAAAGAAACAAATTGGTTTGGCAATTAATCTAGAAACCAATTACGTGGTCATCGCTCCGTTTTTGGAAAAAATCGATTTGGTTTTATTTATGACGGTCCAGCCAGGATGGGGCGGACAAATGTTTGAACCGGAAGTTTTGGATAAAATCAAAGCTCTGCGGGGTATATGGCCCAAAGGAAATATTGGAGTAGATGGCGGGATAAATAATAAAAACGCAAAACAAATACTTGCTGCCGGCGCGAATATTCTTTGTGTGGGAAATTATATTTTTAAAAATAAAAATATTAAACAGGCAATCCGCCAATTAGCGGAGAAAAGCCAGAATAATCATGCGGAAAAAAAGAGGCTTTACATTAATTGAGTTATTGGTGGTAGTTGCGATTATTGGATTATTAGTTACTATTGTATTAGTAAGTTTAAATAATGCCAAAAAGAAATCTAGAGATGCTAGAAGAATATCAGATTTACATCAAATAGTCCTGGCCCTAGAAATGTATTATACCGATAATAATTACTATCCACCGAGCAGTTGTGGTTGGGACTGTAATGGTTACCGTTACAGTACAGGAGGAACTAGTTGGATTCCCGAACTTGTTAGCGGGGGTTATATGCCTGCGGTTCCGGTTGACCCTATAAATAACTTCAGTGGACCATGGACTACGGGACACTACTCTTATTCTTATGGTAATGTAGGTAGAAATAATTATCCATCACAATATGATCTGACTGCCCAATTTGAAACATCTCATCCTGAAAGATGCCAATTGAAATGTTATAAATGGTATTTTGACGACAGAAACTGGTGTAGCGCCTGCGGAGGCGGTTATAGTAACCAAATTTACGAGGCTTCGCCAGATTAAGATTTTACAAAACAAATTTATGAAAAATTACGATTTTATAGGCATAGGAGATATTGTGACTGATGCTTTTATTAAACTAAAAGAAGCAGAAGTTAAAGATGGCTCGGATGGCAATAAGAAAATTTGCATGAATTTCGGCGATAAAATTCCTTATGAGGATGTATTTGTGGTTCCTGCTGTTGGGAATAGCATCAATGCTTCGGTAAGCGCGGCTCGTCTTGGGTTGAAAAGCGCTTTAATAACCAATCTCGGTAAAGATTACCAAGGGAAAGAATGTTTAGATGTTTTAAAAAAGGAAAAAGTTGATACGAAATTTGTTAGGGCGCATAAAGGCAAAAAAACAAATTATCATTATGTGCTGCTTTTTGGAGCAGAAAGGACAATTTTAATTAAACATGAAGATTTTCCCTATGTTTTACCTGATATAGGCGAACCAAGGTGGCTTTACTTGTCATCTTTGGGGGCAAATTCTCTTAATTTTCATTCAGAAATAGAAAAATATTTGAATGAGCATTCTAATATTAAACTTGCTTTTCAGCCAGGAACCTATCAGATGAAATTCGGAGCAAAAGCATTGGCAGGAATTTATAAAAGAACAGATATTTTTACCTGTAACAAAGAAGAAGCACAGAGGGTTTTAGAAACAGATGAAAAAGATATTAAAAATTTGCTTTTAGGTATACACAATCTTGGTCCTAAAATAGTGGCAATTACAGATGGAAAAGATGGCGCCTATCTTTATAATGAAGGGAAATATTGGTTTATACCGATATATCCAGATCCTAAGCCACCCATAAATCGCACGGGCGCAGGTGATGCTTTTTCATCAACATTTGTAATAGCAATTATGTTGGGTAAAAGTCCCGAAGAAGCATTAAGATGGGGTCCAATTAATTCAATGTCTGTAACACAACAGATTGGGGCCAGGGCAGGACTTTTGTCGCGCGAAAAGCTCGAGGAGTTTCTTAAAGATGCGCCAGAAGATTATAAACCTAAAGAAATATAATTATGAAACCAATAGAAATAATGGAAAAAGCGCATATCAATAGATATGCAATCGGACAGTTCAATATTTCTACTGATGAACAGATAACTGCTGTAATTGAAGCAGCGAAGAATTTAAATTCACCTGCAATCATTGGCACTTCGGAGGGAGAAAGAGGATTTATCGGCGTTGACCAGGCAGTTGCTTTGGTTAAAGCGTGGCGGGAAGAAACGGGGCTACCGATTATTTTAAACGCCGATCATTGCAAAGATTTTAATAGCGCAAAAGAAGTTATTGATGCTGGATATGACAGCGTTCATTTTGACGGATCTAAGCTGTCGTTTAAGGAAAATATAGAAATTACCAAGCGGGTGATGGAATATGCCAAGAGTGTTAATCCGTCGATTGTAGTGGAAGGAGAATTGGGATATTTGCCAGGCGGTTCTGATATTCACAGGGAAGTTAAAATAAATGTTTCTGATTTGACTGAGCCAGAGCAAGCAAAAGAATTCGTCAAAAAAACAGGAGTTGATTCTTTGGCTATTGCCATAGGAAACATCCATGGAATGAAAGAAGGCGGTGATGATCCGCATCTGTATCTTAATAGGTTAGAAGATATCAGGAGGGCTGTGCCAGGCGTATTTCTTGTTTTGCACGGTGGGTCAGGAACTCCAAGGGAAGATTTGCAAAAAGCAATCAAAATAGGAATAGTTAAAATAAATATCAATACGGAAATAAGGGTTGCTTACAAAAACGCATTAAAAGAATTTCTGGAAGAGAATCTGGATGAAGTAAAGCCGTATAAAATCCTTTCTCCGGCAATGGAAGCAGTAAAGAAAGTTGTTGAAGACAAGATAAAACTTTTCGGTAGCGACGACAAAACTTGATTTTTAATTTAGGGTTTGATAATATAAAACAATTATGGAATTAGAGATAAAAGCCCAAGAAAGAGAAAGGGTTGGAAAGAATTTGCAGTCCCTCCGCAAGGAAGGGATTATTCCTGCTGTGGTTTACGGCCCAGGACATAAACCGATTTCGTTACAGGTTAATTATAAAGAACTGAAAAAAGTTTTTGAACAAGCAGGGGAGAGTACGCTTATAAAACTCAAAATTGGAAATGAAGCAAAAAATGTTTTAATCCATGATTTTGCCAAAGACCCGATTACTGGCAGATTTACCCATGTTGATTTTTACCACGTGAGGATGGATAAAGTTATTAAAGCTGAAGTGCCACTGGTTTTTGAAGGCGAGGCGCCGGCAGTAAAAATACTAGAAGGGGTTTTGATTAAAAATATTAATCACGTGGAAATTGAAGCATTGCCTAAGGACTTGCCTCATGAAATTAAAGTTGATGTTTCTGTTTTAGATTCTTTTGAAAAGCAGATTAGGGCAAAAGATTTAAAATTGCCTCCAGGAGTAAAAATTGATCTTGGATTAGAAGAAATGATTGTTTCTGTTATACCGCCAAGAAAAGAGGAAGAAATTAAGCCCATAGAAGAAAAGCCAGCAGAAGCCGTTGAGCCGGAATTGGCCGGGGAAAATCCAATAGAAAAATCAGCAGAGAAACCAAATGATTAAGTTTAAAAAACTTAACAAATTATTTTCTATTTCAATAGCTATTTTAATAGTTCTTAATTTTATCCCGTTAAATGCGGGATTTGTTTTTGCTGAAGTTTCAGGGGATTCGAATGCACAGGAGCAGGAAGCAGAAGCAAAATTAAAAGAGCTTGAATCGAAAATTTCTCAATATCGCGATGCAATTAGCCAAAATCAGCAAAAAACTAGGTCTTTGAAAACCGAGATTGCGATTTTGGATGACGAAATAGAATCAGCGCAATTAGAAATCCAGAGAATAGATTTATTAATAGAAAAAATGGACAAACAGATAAATCAGAAAGAAAAATCAATCAGGGAAATTGAAAGGCAGGTTGATTTGGAAAAAACAACTATGGCCGAGCTTATACGGGAGATCAGGAAATACGACGATAATTCCCTTTTAGAAACAATCTTATCCATGGGTAAGTTATCTGATTTCCTTTCAGAAATGCATTCTTTGGAGAATTTTCAGGAACAGACATATGATAAATTTAAAAGAATTATAGAGTTAAAATCTGGACTGGAACAGGAAAAGGAAGAATTAACCAATGAAAAAGAGGAATACGCTTCTTTAAAAACCAGCCAAAGCGAACAAAGAGCGCTCTTGGAAAACAAGAAAAAGCAGAAAAAGACCTTATTGGACCAGACAAAGGGTCAGGAAAATCTTTTCAATCAATTAGTTAAAAAAACACAGCTTGATATTGAGGCCGTGAAAAATAGACTTTATTTTCTGCAAGGTTTGTCAGGAGACGGTTCTTTACGTTTTGAGGATGCTTATAAATATGCAAAATTTGCTTCGATTTATACCGGAGTGAGACCGGCGTTTCTTCTGGCAATTTTGAGCAGGGAATCGGATTTAGGAAATAATATCGGGAAAGGCAGCTGGCGCATTGATATGAAGCCGAGTCAGCAGAAATATTATTTGCAGATTTGCAGTGAATTGGGCATTGATCCGGACAAATATCCGGTTTCCAAAAAAGTGTGGTATGGTTGGGGAGGAGCAATGGGTCCGGCGCAGATGATGCCGGCAACCTGGCTCGGATATAAAGCAAGAATAGCGGCAATAACCGGCAATGATCCGCCATCGCCGTGGAACACTAAAGATGCTTTTGTATCATCGGCATTGTATCTGGCGAACAAAGGAGCTGACCAGCAAACCAGTGCTGCTGAATGGAAAGCAGCAATGATGTATCTAGCAGGCACAAACTGGCAAAAAGCATCTTTATCCTTTTATGGCAATCAAGTAATGGCTCTTGCCAAGCAATTTCAGGAACAGATTGATATTTTGGAAGGAGGGTAGACGCTCAGATTTATTTATCCAAAGACACGCGTCAAAATCCCAGCGAGATTTTGCGCTCAGTCTCGCCCTCGCTCTCCCTTCGGGATTCCCTTTGAATCCCTTTGGGAACCATGCCCGCTCGGGCTGCGAGTGGTCTTCTTGATAAATAAATCTTCACTAAAAGGGATAAAAACGAAAGATCTGTCAGATATTGACAGATTTTTATATTGGGTGTACAATTATGATGGAATAAAATTTGTTCTTTAAGGAGGCAATTATGAAATGTTTACTTTTTGATCATTATGACATTGGTCATGGTGGTCCTGGTGGATTCGTTCACTATGGTTATAGCTGGTGCGTGGAACATGAAGGAAAGAAATACCATATCAGTCAAGAGGTTTACGAAACAGGAATTCATTATGATGTAAAACCTTGCGATGGTAGCTGCGAGAAAAAAGAAGGAGATCTTCCTCCTGACGTTGAAAATGTGTTTTTGGAAAAAGTTAAAGGGATCTGAAAACACCCACAAGAATTCCAGGTTTAAGAACGTTATCAACTTATTAAGTTGCTCTAACGTTCTTTTTTTATTCTACCTTTTGAAACTTTTTGATGATTGGCCAGAGGTTGCCGTTGAGAATGTCTTCAATGTTATGCCATTCTTTTTTAATGCGGTGGTCGGTGATTCTGTCTTGGGGAAAATTATAAGTCCTGATTTTCTCCGAGCGGTCGGCTGTTCCGATTTGGGAATTTCTTTCTTGCCCGAGTTTTTGCATATCTTTTTGGGCTAAAAAAGCAAAAAGCCGCGACCTTAAAAGGTTCATCGCGGTTTCTTTATTTGCGCCTTGGCTTCTTTCTCTTTGCGAAGCAACAGCAAATCCAGTTGGAATATGGGTAACTCGAACTGCTGATTCGGTTTTATTTACATATTGCCCGCCCGGTCCGGACGAGCGAAAAGTATCAATTCTCAAGTCACTCGGCTTTATTTCTAATTCTTTTTGTTCAATTGAAGGCAGTATTGCGACCGATGCAGTGGAAGTATGGATTCTTCCGCTTTTTTCTGTTTTTGGGATTCTTTGCACTCGATGCACTCCGCCTTCTTGTTTTAAATATTCATAAGCATTTGGTCCTGATACTTGCAATACATTATCATCCAGTGTCTTGGTTTTCCAGCCCTGCTTTTCGGCAAATCTTGAATACATTCTGTATAAATCGGTTGCAAATAAAGCGGCTTCATCGCCGCCTGCTCCAGCTCTAATTTCAATTATTGCGCTGCTTGGATTTGCGTTCATTTTCTTTTGCCCGCCGAAGCCTTGGCGGAGGCGGGTTTTTTAGCAGCCAGTCGTTTTTTGAATTTTTCCACTCGTCCGGCCGAATCAAGCATTTTGTCTTGTCCAGTATAAAAAGGGTGGCAGGAACTGCAAACCTCGACATGCATTTCGGACTTGGTTGCGCCCATTTTAAAAACTTTTCCACAAGAGCAATGGATTATTGCATCGGGATAATATTGGGGATGAATATTTTTCTTCATAGAATGATGATATAATATAAATATATGAAAGTCAACCGAGTCAAACTCGACTTGGTCGGTTTGAATCGGTTGAACCGCGTCTGACGCGGTCAATTTGCAATATTTAAATTATTATGATATTATGGTTTTTATATGACAAATATATTAAATCCGCCAGTTGGCGAAAAAAAAACAATGATTTCCGAAGAACTGGTTAAAGAAATGTTTAAAGCCGGGGTTCATTTCGGGCATAAAAAATCTAATCGCCATCCAAAAATGGAGCAATATATTTATGGATTGAAAAACAATATTCATATTATTGATTTGGAAAAAACGATTGAAAATATGGAAATCGCTTTTGAATTTATCAAGGGGATTATTAAAAATGGCGGGAAAATTCTTTTTGTCGGCATTCGTCCTCAATGTCAATCTTTAATAGAGGAGACAGCTAAAAATTGTAAAATGCCTTATGTGGCTTTACGCTGGATTGGAGGGCTTTTGACCAATTTTAAAACCATTAGAAAGAGAATCGACTATTTCATTGATTTGGAAAAAAAGAAAGAAGAAGGAGGATTAAAAAAGTATACCAAAAAAGAACAAAAGCATTTTGACAAAGAAATAGAGAAGCTGAAAAAGAATTTTAACGGCATCAAAGAATTAAAAGAATTACCAGAGGCAATTTTCATTTTGGGCGTAAAAGAGCATATAACCCTGATAAGAGAGGCCAAAATAAAAAAAATACCTGTCATCGCTTTAGTTGATACAGACAGCAATCCTTCTTTAGTTGATTATGTGATTCCCTCTAATGACGAAGCAATCAGCGCGCTTCAATTTATGCTTAATCAAATTGAAAAAGTAATTATCTCCGCATAAATAACGGGGCAAGTAAATAATATATGATAGCAGCAGAATTAGTTAGAAAATTAAGGGAAAAAACCGGCGCCTCAATGATGGATTGCAAAAAATCACTTGAAGACGTGGGAGGCGACGAGGCAAAAGCATTAAAAATCTTGCAGGAGAAAAATAAGCTTACGGCAATGAAAAAATCCAAAAGAAACGCAGAGCAGGGAATTATTGAAGCATATGTGCACAGTAATGCCAAAGTCGGAGTATTGCTGGAATTAAAATGCGAAACAGATTTTGTTGCCAGAAACAGCGAATTTAGGGAATTAGCTCATAATATTGCTATGCACATTGCCGGCATGGATTCAAAAGATGAAGAATCGCTTTTGGAAGAGCCATTTGTGAAAGACCAGGAAATTACTCTTAAAAGTCTAATTGAAAACAAAATAGCAAAATTAGGGGAAAACATTAAAATAAGCAGATTTACGAGATTTGAATTATAAACATGATTCTCGTTTTCCAAATTATTTTAGGAGTTGGCATTGCAGGGTTTCTAATTATAGCTTTTAGAAAAATCCCTGTTCTTTTAAATTATCCTCGCAGTTCTTTTGAAAAAAATTCTTTATGGCAGAAAATCTACAATACATGGCAGGAGATAAAAAAGAATGCCAATGAGAGCGATCTTTTGCACGAATCAATTATGCCTCGGACAGAGAAGTTTTTGAGGAAATTTAAAGTATTTGTCCTAAAACTTGATAATTTTTTGGCAAAATTGGTTGGCCATTTAAGAAAAAAAGGGCAAGAAAGAAAGGATAAAGAAGAAGAAAATAATGAAAACTTCGATTTGCCATCTTAGCTCAGCGGTAGAGCAACTGTTTTGTAAACAGTAGGTCCTCGGTTCGAATCCGAGAGATGGCTAATCTGGGAGCGTCGCATAGCGGCAATTGCAACAGACTGTAAATCTGTCGCCTCACGGCTTCGGAGGTTCGAGTCCTCCCGCTCCCATTCGACTCGCCCTCGATAAATCTCGGGCTCGCTCATGGTAAACCACCTTAATCAGCAGAAATATAAATTGTCGGAAGCGAGTCGAATGTCCCGAGCGTTTATTCCGAGCGAAGTCGAGGAAAAGTCGAGGGACACATACATTTATGTATTTTCTTTATATGATTAAAAATTTTAGTAACCAACTTTATATTGGAATTACTAAAAATTTGAAAGATAGATTAGATTATCATAATAATAAAAGAGGCGCAGTATTTACCAAAAGAGGTGATTATGAAATATTTTTTTATGAAGAATACCCCAATTTGGCAGATGCACGAAAGCGAGAAATTCAGATTAAAAAATGGCGCAGAGATAAAAAGGAGTTATTAATAAAGAAGTTTAATCAAGGGCTACAAACCAAAATTTAATAATCTTATGCAAAAAAGAGTTTTTATAATTCATGGTTGGGATGGTAGCCCTGAAGAAGGTTGGTTTCCTTGGTTGAAAAAAGAGTTGGAAACGAAAGGGTTTAACGTGATTATTCCTCAATTACCAAGACCAGAAGAGCCAAGAATTAATAATTGGGTACAGAAACTTAAAGAAGTCGTAGGAATTCCAGACGAACAAACATATTTCATTGGTCATAGTATGGGGTGCCAAACAATAGCTCGTTATCTTGAAATGTTGTCCGAGAATATAGTTGTTGGCGGAGTAGTTTTTGTTGCTGGATTTTTTAAGCGATTAATAGGATTAGAAGATAATGATATGGTGCGCGATGTAGTAAGGGAATGGCTTGAAACACCACTAGACTTACAAAAAGTTAAATCTCATCTTAAAAAAAGTATAGCCATTTTTTCCGATAATGATCCATATGTTTCATTGGATAATAAAGAAGAATTTGCCGATACATTAAAATCAAAAATAATTATTGAACATGGCGAGGGGCATTTTAGTGGTTCTACCGGTACAACAGAATTACCAATTGTGTTATCTTCTCTTCTAGAGATATCTAATTAAAACCTTGCCGACGTAGCTCAGCGGTAGAGCACCTCCATGGTAAGGAGTTGGTCGTGAGTTCAATTCTCACCGTCGGCTCAAGTAAAAATAAAAAAATGAAAAAAGATTTTATGGTTAAATTAGCTTGCGAGGAATGCAAGCGTATCAATCACTACACTCGTAGGAATAAAAAAACTATTGAGAAAAAGTTTGAATTGAAAAAATTCTGCAGATGGTGTAGAAAGAATACCCTACATAAAGAAACTAAAAAATAAAATAAAGGGTCTGTAGTTTAGTGGTAGAACGATGGTCTCCAAAACCATTGACGGGAGTTCGATTCTCTCCAGACCCGATTATTAATGATACATCTTAGCTTCTATATGAAAGATTTATTTTTAAATAAGAAATTCGTAATTATATTTTTTTCTGCTATCTTTGCGGTGATATTGGTTTTGAGTTTAATTACGGCAAAATGCGATGGTCAAGAAAAATTTATAAAAATTGAAAAAGGTTGGGGGTCGGATGAAATCGGGCAAGAATTAAAAGACGATGGACTGATAAGTAGTAAGTGGATTTTTGTTTTTTATGCATGGGTTAAGGGATACAATATTCATTTACAAGCAGGAGAGTATCTATTGAATTCCAAAATGAGCGTTTTTAAAATTGCCAGGATGATTGCCAATGGTGAAGTAAGCGAGAGTTATGTTAAAGTCACAATACCAGAGGGTTGGACCAATAAGAAAATTGAGGAAAGATTAATTGCCTCTGAAGTTTTAAAAGAAGAGGATAAACTGCCAAAAGAAAAAGAAGGCTATTTGTTTCCAGACACGTATTATTTTGAAAAAAAATCAAGTGTTGATATCGTAGTTAAAAAAATGTCGGATAATTTCATAAAAAAGATAGGAGAAGACATTTCTAGGGATTTATTGATTGATTCCAGTATGCGCCTGCCCAACGCAGTAATTATGGCGAGTATTATAGAAAGAGAAGTGGTCAGCGATGAGGATAGGGCAATTGTGTCCGGCATTTTCTGGAAAAGAATTGAAAATAATATTCCTTTGCAGTCCTGCGCTACTATTGCCTATATTCTGGGCGTAGAAAAGAAACAATATTCTTATGAGGATACGCGCGTAAAATCGTTGTATAATACTTATACCAATCTCGGCTTGCCACCGGCTCCGATTAACAATCCTGGGCTGTCAGCAATTAAAGCAGCGCTTAATCCCAAAAAAACGGATTATAATTTCTTTCTTTCTGCCAGCGATGGTACAACAATATTTTCCAAAACCATAGAGGAGCACAATGCTAATAAAGCGAAGTATCTGGAATAGCTATTGACATAATATAGATTTAAGTGTATGCTTACAGCATACCTTAAAAGGTATACGATTTACAATCACAAGGAGGAAAAATGATGAAAGAAATCATCGGCGCAGAAGCGGCCAAATTGGCTGGTTTGTGGGTGGATGCCCTGCAGAAGATGCGGGACGGACAAATGGCGTTGAGCCATCTTGAATGGTTTAACAATCTTACCAAGGATGACCGTGACCGGTTTATGACGGGCGGAAAACCCGTCTCAAAACCCACGTCTCCGGAGAAGTTCTCTTTGTTCGTAGACCTCGGCATCATCACGATGCCGGACGACTATGTCCACAGTACCCGGTTGGCCTCGTTCGAAAAAGAGAACCGTAAAAGGTTCTATGGTTGGAACGACGACATTACCGACGAGAACTTTTCTAAGGCCACGGTTCAGTTGAAGCCTGGTCAAAAGCTTCACGTCAAGGTCTTCAAGCAGATTGTCGACGGAACCACGACCTCCGAAGAGCGTCTGGCTTTTCTCAAAACCCAGAACGCGATTCTAGTCAGTGCCCAAGGCGTCTCGCTCGTGTTCGAACAGAAGCGGGAAGATTTGCCCAAAGGCTACGGGTATTTGTCGTTCGACAAGAAAGAGGCTCTCTGGAAAGATGCCGACGGCCACCACGGGGTGCCGTACCTGACTCGGCGCTCGGACGGAGACTGGCTCTTCCGCCTCGGCTCTTTCGAGACTTACTGGCTCGCCTACTACTGCCTGCTTTGTTTCTGCGACTAATTTAGCGCTTAGGCGCTTGGTCGCTCATCTCCAGATCTTTGGTTTTTTGAACATTGGGGAGCCCTTGCCTTGCAAGGGCTCCATTTTTTATATATCATGTATTCAGATATTAGATTTGACGTGCGGTTAAGGCTTCGCGTCATCGAATTCCCGTAAAAGGAATATGCGAGTAATTCATCGAGCATGCCTGCCTGTCGGTAGGTAAACCTTATGAATGAGTGCAACCTTTTATGAAAAAATCAAATTAGTCGGTGCAGTGCGCTAATGAGTATATAGACTCAACATAAAATACAAAGAGTGACCGGAGTTGCTCTCAGTGATACAGAGGGCGTATTGTAATATTGCTTTGGCAGACATGCCGACGGCAACCACAGGGTGCCGAACCTGAATCGGAACTCGGACGGAGACTGGAACTTCAACCTCGACTATTTCGAGAATGACTGGAACGACAACAACTGCCTGCTTTGTTTCTGCGACCCATTTGATTTCTTCCGCTATTTATTGGTGGAAGTTTTTTCTTGCAAACTTTTCTTCCAACCGCCGAGCATTTTGCCGATTTCATCCAGAAATAATATTAATGAGCCATAAATAGTATAACTAAGAATTTTTTGCTCCCAACTTATTTGCAGGAGAAATTTTAAGAGGTCATTTTTGCCTATGGCCTGCGATGTTAATGATAGTTTTTCAAATTTATCATAAGCAAAGCAAGCCCTGAAAATTAATTCAAGCAACAATAGAAAGGTGTCATCAATTTTGGCTCCGATAGTATAACGGTCAAGCCGGTTTATGTTGACCAAGTTTTTATGCCAAGATTGATACGCCTCTTTTGTTTTTACTAATACAAGTGCATGTTTAATCATAGATATAAGGACATAATTAAAATCGATAATCTTCTTGTGGCATGGGAATATTTTTTGCGCGGTAAAAAACACAAGAAAGATGTAATGATTTTTCAGGCAGAACTTACTGCCAATATAGCCGACCTTTATTGTTCACTTGTTAATCATACATACAAACATGGATCATATTCAGCATTTAATATCTCTGATCCCAAACCACGCAACATCCATAAAGCAATAGTGCGTGATCGTTTGTTGCATCATCTTATCTATAAAGAATTTTATCAATATTTTGACAGCAAATTTATTTATGATTCTTATTCGTGTCGCGAAGACAAGGGAACGCACCGCGCGCTTAATAGATTTAGGTATTTTGCAAGGAAGGTATCAAAAAATGATTCACGGACTTGCTATGTGCTTAAGTGCGACATCAAGAAGTTTTTCGCCAGCATTGATCATAAAATTCTTATTAAGACATTAAAAAGACATATTGAAGATTCGGATATCATGTGGTTGCTTAATGAAGTTATTGTAAGTTTTAATTCTGTTTATTCCGACGTTGGTATGCCACTTGGAAATTTGACATCACAACTTTTAGTTAATGTGTATATGCACGAGTTTGATATGTATTTGAAACAAGAGCTTAGGGTAAAACACTATATCAGATATGCCGATGATTTTGTTATTTTGTCGGATATCAAGGAATATCTAAATCTTTTATTGCCGAAAATCAGCGAATTTTTGCAAAAGAAGCTCAATCTAATATTACATGAACACAAGGTATATATTAAAACCTATTCATCTGGATTGGATTTTTTAGGATGGATTCATTTTCCACATCATAGACAACTCAGGACAACGACCAAAAGGAAAATAATCAGAAAATTAAAAGGTTATCCGAAACGAAATACAATAATTTCCTATAGAGGGTTACTTGGGTATGGTGATACATATAGATTGAGAAAACAACTTAACATTGAAATACTTGACAACTAGTTTTCATTGTAATAAACTATATTATATCCACAGACAGCAGGTCTCGCAGTTGCGGGATAAATCCTGCCGAGGAAAATGAAAGGCATTTTTGTCTGTGGTTATTAATCACAGATTTTTTATTTTAAAGTTATGTTAACTCGAAAAAGAAAAGAAGAAATAGTTGATCAATTAGCTGACAAAATCAAGCGTCAGAAATCTTTAATTTTTACTGACGCCCAGGGGGTTAAAGTAAAAGATATTCAAAAAATTAGAAGGGAATTAAAGAAATTGGAAGCGGAATATAAAGTGGCCAAGAAATCCCTAATGGAAATGGCTCTTAAAAAGGAGAAAAAAGAAATTGATTTATCCGGATTTAACGGCGCATTGGCAGTGAGTTTCGGGTATCAAGATCCATTATCATTAATTAAAGTCCTTACCAAATTAAGCAGGAAAAATGCTGATTTTAAGATTCTGGGAGGGATGGTTGAAGATAAGGTTTTGTCTGTAGCTGAAATTAAAGAGTTATCAAAAATTCCCTCAAAAGAAATCTTATTGGCTAAGATTGTTGGCTGTATTAAAGGTCCAATTAATGGTTTAGTAAACACGATAGAAGGCAATTTAAGGAACTTAGTTGGCGTTCTAAATGCTATAAAAATTAATAAATAAAAATATGACTGAGGAAAAAAAAGACAAAGAAGTAAAAGTGCCGGAAAAATTTAAGAAAATAGTTGATGAGATTGAAAAAATGTCAGTGTTAGACCTGGCCGAATTGGTTAAAATCCTAGAAGAAAAATTCGGCGTATCGCCGATGGTACCGCAGAGCGGGATTTCGGCTGGATCATCAATAGACGAAGCCGTGAAAGAAGAGAAAACATCTTTTAATGTCGAATTAAAAAATGCCGGCGTACAAAAGATTCAGGTTATTAAGGTTGTAAAAGAGTTGACTGGTCTCGGATTAAAAGAATCCAAAGATATTGTTGACGCTGCTCCCAAAATACTTAAAGAGAATTTGAAAAAAGAAGATGCAGAAGAAATAAAGAAGAAACTTGAGGAAGCAGGGGCAACAGTAGAATTGAAATAATTTAAGATCTTGTATAAAAACCCCGTCCGCCAGCTAGCGGACGGGGTTTTTTAATTAAAACTAAATTTCTATCTTACAGATTTCCAGTCCATTCAGCAGATAGATTGATTTTTCGTCGTATGTAACCCAAAGATCTCTAAGGTTAGTCAATTCCGATATTGCGTATTGTTTTATTAAGCCGTCTTTTTTATTGTAGGAGATTATGCGGTTATTTAAAGGGTCTAAAATATACAGATTTTTCATGTTTGCTGAAGTGAATATCTGTCCGGCCTGCGATAATCGAGGGCTGATATCAAACTTTATTTCCTTGATTTTTTTACCTTGTGAATATTGGACAATCATCCCGTTTTCTTTGGACACAAATACGTCTCCGTCAACTGCCAAAGAGACCGCGTCTTTTAATTCGTCTGTCGGGCCTTTAACAATCCATTCAGCGCCATTTAGGATATCCTGCGTGCGGGAATATTTAAAAATATTCAGTTTTTGAACATCTAAAAAAAACAAATTTTCGTCATAACTAGCCATGTCTTTAATATTGAGGGTATTTTCAAGATTAGGCTTTAAAAGGCAGATATTATAATTCTCGTTTATATTATAGGTGGAAACCCTTGTCGGATTGGCAAGCAGCAGAATTTCCGTGTCAGTGGCAGTCCCAAGTTTGAAAGTGTCCTTTGAGGAAAGAAAAATAAGCTCGGAGGAATTATCAATCAAATCAATTTTATAAATAAACCCCGAAGTCAGTTCATAGAGATAAAGAATGTCTCCCAGCTTTAATATTCCCAGTGGGTTAAAATTGTAGTTGTTTTTTGACAAATCAGCGATTCTTTCTATTTCTATAATATTAATAACATTATTCAGGCTGTTTTTTTGTTTATCGAATCGGCTTTGCATCAATTGCAGTTCGGGAAGAATTTTCTCCCGCGCCTTCTCGGGAAGTTTATTAAATAACAAATTGGCGTTTTCTAATAATTCCTCCGATTGTTTTAAGAACGCTCTGGCTTCCAATTGATTTTGATAAATCAAGGATAATTCGCTGCGCTCGACATTTTCCTGAGTCCTTTGAATAAAGTGATTCATTTTCCTTATTTTGATATCAGAGGATATCTTTTCAATCAGGAAAGGGGAGAGGATAATTATAAGAAACAGGAATAAAACTGCAAGGTATTTGACAAGGTGATGTTTTAAGGCAAAGGTTGTTATCTTGTTCGGGAAAGTAATTTGGTTTCTTATTATTTTATTTATTTTTTCTACATTTGAATCAAGTATTTCTTTAAAATTGAACGCAATTTCAATTGCTATTTCCTTTGTTTCAAGGATTTCTTCTTTTTCCGATTCTCGAGGTGGTTGAGTTTTCGCTTCCAGAAGCAGACAAACCAGAGAAGAAACAGAAAGATTATCTTTAATATAATGGTAAAGTTTGTCGGTTGTTGAGTAAGAAGCTAATTCTTTAGTTTTTTGCAGGGATAAAATATCCGAAATATCATAAGTGGCAATAATGATTTTGTCTCCGCGCTCTATTCTTCCGCTGGCAAGGTTGGAAAAGGTTTTAATCGGCTCTGGTTTTTCCTGGTTTTGGAATTTCTTGTTGATATTACTCAATGTGCCATTTCTAGATAATTGGACAACCATATTTCCGGTCTGGGCAACGTGAATATTGTTTTGGCAAAAACAAAGGCAGGCAAAATGCAGATTTCCGATCCACTCGTCATGCCCCCTTTTAACAAAATCAGACAAATAGATATTCGCGCCCTGCAATGCTGATTCCAGCGCTTCCAGAGATGTTCTTTGGTGATTCGAATAGAATTCTCTTTTAATCGCGGATGCCAGAAGATTTAAAAGAAAGTCGGAATTTTTGTATTTCTTTTTTGGAACATTGGAAATTTTGCCGACCAAATAAAGGCTTCCCAGTTGGGCATCTTCAATATTCATTGCTTCATAAGAAAAAACCCCGCAGACCGAATCCTTTTTGGCTTTGGGGTCTTGAAAAATTATTTCACGGAAATACAAATTAAGATTTTCTGAATCCATACAGATAATTATAGCAGAATTTTATTGGAAGATAAATGAAATAAAAAAAGGGGTGGCAGAGAGTCACCCCTTTGGGCGGGTTTACCGCCCCTTTGCCGTGGAAAAGAACCTGAACACAGAAATTATGGCTGTCATGAATTTTTTTAAAAGCAAGCCCAAACCAAGACTCCCTGCAAAGAACATAAAAATGGCCATTCCCATAAGCACTCCAACTCCCGTGTTTTTTACGGTTAACGCGAGGCCTGGCACCGTGCCTACGCAGAAGCAAAAGATGCTCATGCCAATCCAAAATTGTTCGTCGTCCTGGACATGGAACAACTTCGGGAAAGCGCCGAGAATTAATCCCGTGGACATGATGATGATCATGCTGATAAACATGACCAGCACCGGGTCCATTAATCCCAGTTCGTTGTTTTGTCGGACACACACTCCCAATAATAGTCCCATTAGAAAAAAAAGAACGATTAAATGCCAAACTTCGTTTTTCATCTCTACCTCCTAATACTATATATTATACTCCTCAAAAGCGCGATTGTCAAGCTTTCTGGTAATGTATACACACATATTGCACTTTTCTGCTAATCTGGGAGCATATGAAAACTATGCCCAAATCAACTAAAGAAGAAAAGTTT
>DATKZC010000009.1:0-2903 GCA_035528175.1 Minisyncoccota bacterium | reverse complement strand
GCAATCTGGGAAATTAACAGATGATGAAGAAGAGCTAGAAGAGGGTGAAGGAGTGGCTAAAAAGGAGACTAGGAAGAAGGTTAATTCGATGAAACGTGACATACTTTTCATTGAACGATGTTTGCGATTTTTAAAACCTGGCGGGCGTATGGCGATTGTCTTGCCGCAAGGAAATCTCAACAACATTGGCACTAAAGCTCTCCGCGAGTGGATTATGTCCAAAGCTCGAATTCTTGCAGTTGTCGGTCTTGGTGTAAATACTTTCAAGCCGTTTACCGGAACGAAAACTAGCGTAATCTTTTTGCAAAAATGGGGTGGAATAACAGGAAAGACGCTTGAAGATTATCCGATATTTATGGCAACAAGCGAACGTTCTGGCAAAAACAGCTCTGGTGATTATGTCGTGCTAACTGATAAAGAGGGACACTTGATTGATAAACAAGGCAAAGTTATTGATTCAATGAAAGAAAAGCCAGTTATTGATAACGATTTAAACGAAGTAGCCGAGGCGTTTAAAAATTTTTGTGACAAAGAAGGGATTAAACTCTACTAATTATGGCTGTTTGGCGAACAATAACATCGAAAAATTTATCTTTTGGGCTTCGATTTGACCCAGAATTTTACCACCCTGATTTTTTTTTATTACGAAATGATTTAGAAAAAATTGGAGTTTATACAATAGGAGACGTCAAAGACGTTATTGGCTATGGGCTTCAAGCAAAGCCTGACTATTTAGACAGCGGAGTTGATTATATTCGCGCACTGAATTTAAAAGAGTTTGGCATAAGCGAAGAAATACTGAAAATTGGTAAATATCAAATCCCTTCAGGTGATTACATTTCAAAAGAAGGCGATATTCTTATCACTAGGTCAGGTGCAAACTGTGGAGATACTGGTGTTATTGAGAACGGATTTATTGGAGCAACTTATGGCTCTTACATTATTCGCATAAGAGTAAAGAAATTAAACCCATTTTTTGTTTTTGCATTTTTGCAAAGCAAGTTTGGCAGATTCCAAACAATACAAATTAGAACTGGGTTAGCCCAGCCAAATTTAAGTATTCCGTATATAGAGAACCTAATTCAAATTCCAAAAAACTTTAGTGAAGAATTGCAAGCACAAATCGAGAAGCTTATTAAAGACGCATTTCGCAAGCAACGGGAGGTAAATACTTTATACCAAGAAGCCGAGCAAGAACTTTTGGAGCGAATGGGCTGGTACGAAATTGATACCAAACATATTTTGGATTACCAAACGACAAGCAAAGATGTTTTTGGGAATGGAAGAATCGACCCTGAGTTTTATCAGCCAAAGTTTGTAAATTTAATTAATCATCTGAATAAAATAGGCTCGCGGAAAATTGGCGGTTTTTGTGCTATGCCGAATAGAGGAGTACAGCCTCTTTATGATGAAAATGGAGAATTTTTAGTCATAAACAGCAAACATCTTGGAACAACCGAAATTGACATTCAATCTGCTGAAAAAACAACTGAGCGATTTTACAATGAAAATACAACAGAGAAAGCAAGATTAAATAAATACGATGTTTTGATGTACTCAACAGGTGCTTACGTGGGCAGAACAAACACATATTTAGAAGATGCGCCAGGAATCGCCAACAATCATGTTTCAATCATTAGACCGGAGAAAAAAATTTGTAATCCGTTATATCTGGCATTGTTCTTGAATTCGAAAGCGGGACTTATGCAAACCGATCAAAGAGCAAGCGGCTCCGCGCAACGAGAAATTTATCCGCAAGATATAGTCAAATACGATGTCTTTATCCCAGAAAAGAACAATAAGCCAGATTTAGAGTGGCAGGAAAAATTAGCGGATAAAATCATTCAAGCCTACGAAGCCAAGAATCAAGCAAAACAAAAACTCCAAGAAGCAAAAGAACTAGTTGAAGATGAAATAGGAAAATTAATTAATTAAAATTATGAACTCATTTAAAGACATTGCTTATCAAATTTTAAAAGAAACAGGCAAGCCGCTTCATAGCAAGGAAATAACTAAAATTGCTCTAGGGAAAGGCTGGCTCATAACTGCAGGAAAAACACCGGAAGCCACAATGAACGCCCAACTTATAGTTGATATCAATTCTAAAAAAGACAAATCCCGCTTTGTAAAAACAGCTCCGTCAATATTTGGTTTAAATGAGAACTTTGCAGCTCCAGAAAAAATTGAAATTCCAAAACCAGACAAGGTTTGGAAGATTTCAAATGATGTTTCCTCAAGACAAAAAGGTGATATTGCCGAAGCAAGAATTGCTGAACTTATAACACTTTACGGTGATACAACTTTGTCTTGCTACAAACCAATTTCTGATGATGAAGGAATTGATTTAATCGTAAAAGAAAAAGGTAGTTTAAAGACAATGTATATTCAAATCAAAAGTCGTTTTGGTGACAACCCAGACGAAATTTTTTCTGCAACTACCAAAACAAGCGGTATGGTTGATAATTATTCTATGGCCGTAGTCTTTTGCTATTTTAATACAGAAGAAGGCGACCTTTGGGATTATTTATGGTTTGTTTCGGCTCCAGATTTTATAAAAAAAGCGAATAAACTCACCAGTGGGAATATGCTCGGTTTTGTTGCTGGGAGGCAGAAAAAAGAATCAAATAAATGGGATAATTATTTGATTGATAAACGTGACCTAGCCAACCAGATAATCGCTCAAATGAAAAGAATTTAAGATTGGCTAGAGTTATTAATGGGTTATCTTCTACCCTTGTTTTTCGAAAAACATAGTTTTTAAATCCTGCGGAATTATTTCAGGGGGGAAAAATGATCAAGACGTCTGCATTCAGGCCAATCATAAAGAAGTAATGAAAGAAACAAGAGAAAGATATTTTAAAAAATTAGAAGATGTTTTTTTAGTTAAGGATTTTGAAGAAATC
>DATKZC010000008.1:0-8108 GCA_035528175.1 Minisyncoccota bacterium | reverse complement strand
TAGATAGAAGGCTATTTGTTTAATATTAAGAGATAACATAAAAATGAGATACTTTAATGGTTAATAACCTCTAAATCTTAGCAAAATTACCCGACTTTAGGCAATTTAGAAGTGTTACCTATGTATCTCATCTTATTCAGTAATAAGGTAATGTATACACACATATTGCACTTTTCTGCTAATCTGGGAGCATATGAAAACTATGCCCAAATCAACTAAAGAAGAAAAGTTTAGATGGATTAAACCGATATTAGATATGGAATACAATAACTTAGAACACTGCGGATTAAATGGATTAACTCCTAACGAAATGCTACAATTATTAACTACTAACGAACCGACAAATGTCCATGGTTAAAACAGTTTGCTTGTTATTCTTATTTTGATTAAAATTAAAGCAAGAACAATAATGAATAAAATCAAAAACTTTCTCCTTGATTTATTTTTTCCCAAAAAATGTTTGGGGTGCGGAAAATCCGACACTTATTTGTGCGCGGATTGTTTTGCTTGGCTATTAACCGAACAAGCGCAAAATCCTATTATAGAGCGCCAAAAAGATACTTGCCTGGATAGAATAATTTCCGCAACTAATTATGCCAATCCTTTAATCCGCGAATTAATAAAAAGTTTCAAATATTATTATGTAAAAGAATTGGCAGAACCGCTGTCTCAATTGTTGATAAAAACATTAAAAACTTTTAATTTTTCCGCCTCGGGCGGGCAATTTTTAATTATTCCTATACCACTCCACGAACATAGATTAAGGTATCGCGGATTCAATCAGGCAGAATTACTGGCAAAAAAAGTTGCAAGCCATTTTAATCTACCAATTGAAACAAATGCTTTGAAAAGGATTGTTTCTACTTACCCGCAAGCAAATATTAAAAACACAGACAAAAGGAAAAATAATCTTAAAGACGTTTTTGAAATCATGCCTGGCGCGATTAAAGGAAAAAACATCCTGCTTATAGACGATGTAGCTACGACTGGCGCAACTCTAATTGAAGCAGCCAGAATTTTAAAATCAAATGGCGCCAGAGAAATCTGGGCATTGGTAGTTGCGAAAGGATGAAAAAAATGTTAGAATAAAGAATCAATTGGTGAGGTCGCATAGTGGTCTAGTGCAGCACGGTGCTAACGTGCCGACCCTGAAAGGGGTCCGTGGGTTCGAATCCCACCCTCACCGAAAATGAAAATAGATTAAAAATTAAAATATATTCATAACAACAAATATGTCAAATAAACTAATAGAAATTTTCAATGACGAAAAGTTGATAGCTAAAATTAAAAGCCGCTTACCTCATTTATTTCAGATAGCAGAATTAGAAAGTTCAAGAGCTGGAAAAATTGGAATGGAGGTTGGTTCTTTGCGCGAAAAGATTATTACTGCATTACTCATTTATAAATTTGGGAAGGAAAATGTCGAGACAGAAATTCCCATAACCGAATCAGAAATTGATGCTAATCTTTTTGGAACATCTATATCTATTAAAACAATAACTGGTACGGGATTTAGTGGGGTTAAGCTGGTGTGGACAGTCGATGCTCAAAAAGCAGACGAATTTCGTAAAAATTATCAGCCAAGTTACGATCTATTACTTGTACAAATTAATTGGGGAGGCATAGGAGGATTTTATTATATTCCACTGAAATCTCAGCAAGAAATATTCAATCAAATGGGAAGAGAAAACTATATTCAACTTCCAAAACCAGGGACAAACCCGAGAGGTGCAGAGATTACCAAAAAAGCGCTATTAAGTTTAGTTAGACATAAAGACACAAAAATCATAGAAATACCATGGGAAAAAACAATAATAGAATTTAGTCCCTATAAAAGATGGGTAGATTATTGGGAAGAAGATTAATATGACATATCACGATTATAAAAGAAAAAATGGAACACAAACCAGCGTCTTTGGCGCACCGGGTCGAATTAACCATGACTCGTCAAAATTTTATAATAGCAATCTTTATAAAGGACTAAACAATGGGAAAAATGTTGAATATATTGAAAATCCAATTGAGCCGCAAAATATAAATAAAGTTTTTTGTAAAAGCAGTGAGGCGATGACAGAACTCTTAGACAATAGCGTTCATTTGATGGTCACCTCACCACCTTATAATGTTGGCAAAATGTACGATGAAAATTTATCTCTTGAAGAATATAGAGAATTACTAAAACGAATATTTAAAGAAACATACAGAGTTTTGGTCCCTGGTGGTAGAGCTTGTATAAATATTGCGAATTTAGGTAGAAGACCTTATTTACCACTTCATAGTTATATTATTAAAGATATGCATGATATTGGTTTTTTGATGAGAGGCGAGCTACTCTGGGATAAAGGAAATAGTGCAAGTCCTTCAACGGCTTGGGGAAGCTACTTAAAAGCAAATAATCCAGTATTGCGTGATGTTCACGAATATATTCTTGTTTTTTGCAAAGATACATTTACTCGTTTAAATCCAGAAAGAAGAAGAAGTACCATTTCAAAAGAGGAATTTTTAGAATTTACAAAAAGTGTTTGGAAATTTTCTGCAGAACGAGCTTCAAAAATAGGACATCCCGCTCCTTTTCCAATTGAACTACCTTATCGTTTAATTCAACTTTATACTTTTGAAAATGATGTTATTCTTGATCCATTTTTAGGCGCTGGTACAACTTGTATAGCTGCGCTAAAAACTAAAAGAAATTATGTCGGCTATGATATTGATAAAAAATACTGCGATTTAGCAGAACAAAGAATAAAGCAATTCTTGATAGAACAAACAACTCTATTTCCAGAAAAGAATTTACCGCCAAGGGACTTTTAAAAATATGGATGGAAAAATCATTTGGGAGAAATTAAATTGGTTTAGAGGGAATATAATTTCGGATGCGACTGTAATAGAAACAGCTCTCGGTTGGAATCTAAGGACATATTTTTTCCCAAAAACCAATAGGCAGGCTTCAATTTTTTATTATTATATTATAAACACATCCCATTTTAGTTTCGATAATAAAATTTCGCTCTATGAACAAATTCCATATTTTAAAAATTTAAAACGATACCCACAAGTTAAAACATCTTTAAGATTTATTCAAAAATTAAGAAATGCAGTAGCCCATTGGGAATTAGATGAAAAAATGAGCAACGAGAATGAAATTACTATTTTAAATCCAGTTACATTTGAAAGATTAAAATTAGATGATAAATTGATAGAAAAGTTTAGAGAACATGAAAAATTTCTTCTAAAAACCTTCGGCTGGGAACAAACTCTTAGAAGAAAAATAGAATTTGCCGCAAAAGAAAAAATTAAATAATGACTCCCTCTTTTACCCAAAAAGTCTACGCAGTGGTCGCGAAGATCCCCAAAGGAAAAACATTAAGTTATAAAAAAGTAGCAATAAGGGCAGGCTCGCCACGAGCGTATCGAGCAGTGGGAAATATTATGAACAGACATAATATTAAAGGACTTCCCTGCCACAGAGTTATCGGCTCAAATGGAAAAATCGGCGGATATAAATATGGAGTAAAAAGAAAAATAGAACTTTTGAAAAAAGAGGGCGTAAAAATGGTGGGGTCGCATAGCGGACTAGTGCGCCTGTCTTGAAAACAGGTAGGGTTGCAAGACTCTCGTGAGTTCGAATCTCACCCCCACCGCATTAATATGCATAAAAATAAAGGTTTTACTCTAATAGAATTATTGGTTGTTATCGCTATTATTGGGCTTTTGTCTACTATTGTTTTAATTAGTTTAAGCAGGGCAAGACAAAAAGCAAGAGATGCGAGAAGACTAAGAGACGTAAGACAAATACGACTGGCATTAGAATTGTATTATGACAACAACAATGCATATCCCCTTAACACTGATAATGATTGTGGCGGATGGGATACTGGATATAATGGTGGACTAGGGAGTAACGACATATTTCTTCGACCATTGGAAATAAATGGTTTTATAACAAAAAACCCTGGAGACCCTTCGACCACAGCAGCTTGCGGAGGTTATGTATATTATAGGTATACCGCTGGAATGTATGGCTGTGATACATCTAAAGGAGCTTATTATGTTTTAGGAATTCGCGACATGGAAACAAGCGACAATCCGCATCCTTTAAGCCCAGGATGGAGTTGTTCTGGCAGGGATTGGCAGAACGAACTCGAATGGGTAACTGGTGGATTTGAAAAATAATAACTAATAATTAAATTAGAAATATGACGGAAAAAATAATCAAATCAGAAACCAAAATAAATAATATCTTGTTCTGGATTTGTTTTTGCATCACTCTTTTAACCATTTTAATGACACTTCTTGATTTCTTCAGCAATGGAGAATATCCTCCAACAAACATTTCTTTATTCTATATAGGAATCTTAATAATCTATTCCATCCACAAAGAAGCAATCAGGTTTTTAGAGCATGCAGCTCCGGAAAGACGTTCAAGAAAAGGAGAATTATTCGTTTATTTCTGGATTATCATGACTACCCTGCTTTATCTGATTAATTTCTTGACTAAAAACCAATTTTCTTATTCGGGATTAATGACCGCAACTTATCTTACACTTGAGGTTGGAGCTGTTTTTGTTCTGGCAAGAGTATTAAAATTAATCATGGTAAAAGTTTTTGAAAAAAATGGAAAATAATAATCAAGAAAATTTATTAAAAGAATTTACTTGGGAAGCGCCGGAATTTGAAAAGACCGAAAAAAATAAATCTTGGTTTATCTTTCCGGCAATTATTGTTATTATCCTCGGCATTATCGCTTTAATAACTGATAATATTCTATTCTTGATTCTCATTCTGCTGGCATTTTTAACTTTTTATCTTTACGCAAAAAAAGAGCCAAGAATTATAAAATTCAAAGTTAATGAAAGAGGAATTGAGGTTGATAATAGATTATATGCTTTTGATTCTATCCGTTCCTTCTGGATTTTCTATAATCCGCCAATGGAAAAAGAAATAAGTTTTAGAAGTAGAAAATCTTTTTCCCCGTATATCAAAATCTCTTTAGCTGATCAGAATCCTAACGAAATCAGAAAATATTTATTAAGATTCCTTCCTGAAAAACGCCACAAAGTGTCTTTGATTGATATTTGGATGAGAAGGATAGGATTTTAGCCCTCGTCGTTCAACGGATAGGACGCAAGATTGCGGATCTTGAAATAGAGGTTCGATTCCCCTCGAGGGCATTTTAAACTATGATCAAATATACTCTTGAAACGCCAATTGCAAAATTACCGAGAATCAATGAAAAATATTTAAAAAAGTTCCATAAACTCGGGCTGAATACAGTCCGGGATTTAATTTATCATTTTCCGAACAGATATGATGATTTTTCTAGAATTATCACTATTGATAAATTAAAACTGAATGAAGTTGCCACAATTCAAGGAGAAATCTTGAAAATTGATAATATCCGCACATTTAAAAGAGGAATGTCTTTAACCGAGGCATTAGTCAAAGATCCGACCGCCTCCGCAAAAGTAATCTGGTTCAACCAGCCGTTTTTAATCAAGAATTTAAAAGAAGGAAAAAGGGTAAGCTTGTCCGGCAAATACGCCATGGGTCCCAAGGGTCCGTATCTTGCCAATCCCAGTTATGAATTACTGACACTTGGAAAAACCACTACGCACACTGCTGGCTTGGTGCCGATTTATCCGGAAACAACGGGACTAGGTTCACGCTTTTTAAGGTATTATATCAAATTAGTTCTACCAACAATCACCCAGCTCAAAGAATTCCTGCCTTTTGAAATTCTAAAAAAATATAATCTGCCCAATCTTCAAACAGCAATAAAAAATATCCACTTTCCGGAAAATCTTAAATCCGCTGACGAAGCGCGCAAAAGATTTATTTTCGAAGAATTATTTTTACTGCAGTTATTTATATTGAAGCAAAAAAATAAATTACAGCAAGAAAAAGCTCTTAAAATTCCTTTTGATAAAAATTTAGTCCAAGCATTCGTGAAAAAACTTCCATTTGAACTGACCAGCGCGCAAAAAAAAGCTGCTTGGGAAATAATCCTTGATTTGGAAAAATCAAATCCTATGAATAGGTTATTGCAGGGTGATGTCGGTTCAGGAAAAACAGTTGTTGCTGCTGCAGCGGCCTTAGAAGTCGCAAAAACCGGATTCCAAGTTGCTTTTATGGCGCCAACTGAAATCCTGGCGCAGCAGCATTTCAAAGAAATTAAAAAATTAATGACTGGATTCAATGTGGAAATCGGGCTTTTAACTGGAAGCGAGAAAAAAGTTTCCAAAAAGACAAAAATTTTTATTGGCACGCATGCCCTGTTATATGAAAAAGGTAGATTCTCCACCCATGGCGGATCCGCCCTGGGCGGAAATAATTTAGCATTAGTAATTGTTGATGAACAACACAGATTCGGAGTTGAACAGCGCGCCGCTTTATTACAAAATAACAAATACATTCCACATCTATTATCAATGACTGCGACTCCAATTCCCCGCACCTTGGCTTTAACTATTTACGGAGACCTGGATATTTCTATTTTGGATGAAATGCCTAAAAACAGGAAGAAAATCATTACAAAAATTGTTCCACCAGATGAAAGAGAGCAAGCTTATGAATTTATCAGAATGGAAGTGAAAAATGGCCGACAAGTTTTTGTCATTTGCCCAAGAATAGACCCCTCGACTTCGCTCGGGGTAAACCCCAAAAACATCCTCTGGGGCGAAGTTAAAGCAGTTAAAGAGGAATATGAAAAACTTTCTGAAAAAGTATTCCCTGATTTGAAAATCGATATGATTCATGGAAAAATAAAAGCAAAAGAAAAAGAACGCATTATGGCGGATTTCCGCAATAAAAAAACCGACATTCTTGTTTCCACGTCAGTTATTGAAGTAGGAATAGATATGCCCAATGCAACAGTAATGATGATTGAAGGAGCTGACAGATTCGGCCTAGCTCAACTGCACCAATTCAGGGGCAGGGTTGGCAGAGGAAAATATCAATCATATTGTTTTTTATTCAGTACTTCTGGCGAATCAACCTCAAGATTACGAGCGCTTGCAAAATGCGAAAATGGTTTTGAACTGGCTGAAAAAGATATGGAAATTAGAGGACCAGGACAATTTTATGGGGTAGCACAATCAGGCTTGCCTGACTTGGCAATGGCCAGCTTAAAAGATTTAAATCTTATCAAAACCACGCGCCAGGAAGCAACCGAACTATTAAAAAAAGACCCCGGTTTAAGGTCTTATCCGTTCCTTGCTGAAAAACTATCCCAATTCAAAAAAACAATCCATTTGGAATAATTATTCCTTTCGCTTTTTTTCAGTCACCCAAAACCCCATATATTTACCGAACATTAAGCGGGTTTGAGAAATAAGCGCGGGAATGGAGCCGAAAATAATTGTGGCAATCGGCACTAAAATCCATTGAATAATCATCCAGATATATTTTCGGGATTTGTATTTTTCCGGTCTCGGTGGCAAAAGTTTCAAAGTATAAAATGCCGAAAGGAATAAACCCAACATAGCTACAGTCATCAGCGAGCGAGTCAAACGTGGCAGATTATATGAAATTAATGTCCTATTAAACGCTTCCCCGCCTAAAATCAACGGTAACCAACCCAGCATAAAAATCAACAGAGAATTTGTTGCCCAAGACCAAAATGCTTCCCAATGATAAAACATATGGTAAATCTTTTTCCTCAAGGCCATGGCCTTATTTTTTATACAGCCGAAAGTAAAGTAAGGAACATTTTCTACTCCCCAACTCCAGCGAGTCTGCTGTTTAAAAACGTTTTTAACTGTCTGCCAGAAAGTATCCGCCAGATTAGCATCCATAGAAAGCGGATAATATAAGGGAACATTGTAGTAATGGCCGTCATAAAACAGAAGCGACTGCCAATAAATCCTGGAATCCTCAGAAACATTCTTGATTGTCCAGAAATCCATTTCCACTAAAGCCTTAAAGCCCATTGAATGGGAGGAAAAAGTAGACATCCTCTCTGATCTTTCCTGCTGGACCATGTGCCAAAAGGTCGCACCCATAGCAATAACCCGGGAAATTGCCGGGGCATCCCAAATATTATTGTTATACATCGGAACCGGTTGAAAACTGGAATGGAGCGGGTCAGGGCAAGACAAATAAGCATGGGT
>DATKZC010000007.1:0-54515 GCA_035528175.1 Minisyncoccota bacterium | reverse complement strand
AGAAAGTTGAAAACCTACTTAATGATCGACCGAGAAAACGGTTTGGATGGTTAACTCCTTTAGAAGTATTTTCAAAAGAATTAAACAAGTTTAATATTAGTATTAATATACCAAGTGTTGCACTTGTAGATTGAATTCACAATACAACTACTTGACAATTATTGTGTTCCTGTGCTATTATTAATATTAGTTCTATAAAATTAAAGGAGGAAAGAATGAACTTTAAAAACTCGTGGAATAATTTAAAAATTTCGTTAAAGCGAAACAAAAAGGGACTCATACGAGATTTTGTTATTTTAATAGTTTTGTTTTATCTTTGGCCTTTTTATGTCGCTTGTTCCCTGGCAATTGTTGTAATTGGGGTAATAAGAATAGGATCTCCTAATTGGAGATAGGTTCGTGGGCGGAGAGCATTGTCTCTCCGCTTTTTTGTTTACAAAAAATTTGTGCTATAATATAAACATATGTCGAAAAGAAAGCGCAAGAAATACAAGAAAGAATATAGAGAAAAAAAGAAGGTTTATTTGAATATCAGCCCCGAAACCAAACACGGTGTAATCGTGGTTGTGCTTTTCACTCTAGCAGTACTTTTTGTTTTAAGTTTCCAGTCAGCCAGTGGGGTGTTGGGTAAGTATCTGCTTGATGGTTCAAGGTTTATTTTTGGTAAATGCCTGTGGTTGGTGCCATTGGCTTTTGTCTCTGCAGGTATCGCAATTTTAAAAGAGATTCACAAAAATGTTTATCTTTCAACTTTATTAGGAATACTTCTTTTTATTCTTTGTTTTCTGGCGATTATTCAGATATTTTTTCCGAATGATACTCGTATTGCCGGCTGGCTCGGATATATTTTTTCTTGGCCATTTTTAAAACTTATTGGTAAGTGGGCGAGTTTGGTTGTTTTTGCAGCCGGGCTTTTTATTTCCGTGCTTATTGCTTTTAATATTCCTTTAAAAAGGGCCCCAAAAGAAGAGAAAGAAGAGGAAGAAGTAATTGCAGAAAAACTTTCTAAGGAAATCAAAGGAATCGGTTTTGACCAGTCAGAAAAGAAGGTTGCCAGTTTGGTGAAAAATATATTTTCTAAGCAAAAGCTTGATGTAAAAGAATCGGAAGAAGGAAATAGGGAAGAATTATTAGCCACAACTCCTACAAATATCAAGGATTATACTTTTCCGCCCTTGGATTTACTGGAAGAGGATAGAGGATGCCCGGCGAGCGGGGATATAAAACTTAATCAGAGTATTATTGAAAAAACATTGAATAATTTCGGTATTCCAGTGGAAATGGCAGAAGTTAATGTTGGTCCAACCGTTACTCAATATACCTTAAGACCCGCGGGCGGGGTAAAGCTTTCAAAAATTACTACTTTGCACCGCGATATTTCTTTATCTTTGGCAGCTCATCCTATTAGGATTGAAGCGCCGATTCCCGGACGTTCCTTGGTTGGCATTGAAATTCCGAACAAGAGCGCAACTTTAGTCCGTTTGAGGAATATGATGGACGAATACAATTATAAGAAAAATGGCCACAATCTTAATCTTGCTTTAGGTCGCGATGTTGCGGGTGAATCTGTCTGGGCAAATCTTATTAAAATGCCGCATATGTTGATTGCCGGAGCAACAGGAACCGGAAAAAGCGTTTGCATCAATACAATTATCAGCAGCTTGCTTTATCAAAAGTCACCTTGGGAATTAAAATTTATTATGATTGACCCGAAACGAGTTGAGCTTCCTTTATATAATGGTATCCCTCATTTATTAACTCCGGTTATTGTTGATACGAATAAGACCATCAATGCTTTTAAATGGGCGATTAAAGAAATGGAGGAGAGGTATAAGCTTTTATCCAGTATAGGAGCAAGAGATTTGGCTTCTTATAATGAGAAAATTGTGAAAAAATCTCCGGCTGATATTCTGCCGTTTATTGTAATTATTGTTGATGAACTTGCTGACATTATGGCTGCTTATGGTAAAGAAGTTGAAGGTTCGATTGTGCGTTTAGCGCAAATGTCGCGCGCTGTGGGCATTCATTTGGTCTTATCTACTCAGCGCCCGTCTGTTGAAGTCATTACTGGTTTGATTAAAGCAAATATTACTTGTAGACTTGCTTTCCAGGTTGCTTCAAATGTTGATTCTCGAACTATTTTGGATACGTCTGGAGCCGAGAGATTGCTCGGCAATGGCGATATGTTGTTTATGGCAGGTGATGTGGGCAAGCCACGCAGAATTCAGGGTGTTTATGTTTCTGAAAAAGAAGTCCAGCGCGTGGTTAAATTTCTAAAAAAGGAAGCTGGTGAGGTTGAGTATGAGGAAGAAATCACTAAAGCGCCGGAAGAAAAAGGAGTAATGGGTAGCAGTGGATTAGCATTGGATGACCCGTTGTTAGATGAGGCAAAAGATATGGTAATTAAAACTGGCAAGGCCTCAGCATCATATTTACAAAGAATGTTTAGAATCGGTTATGCGCGCGCGGCAAGTTTATTGGACATGCTAGAAATGCAGGGGATTGTCGGTCCTGCAGACGGAGCCAAGCCAAGAGATGTTTTAATAGGAAAAGAAGATTTATCCCGAGCGGAGTCGAGAGAACCATTAAGCGATTTAGATGAAGTTGTTGAAGAAAACATAAATGAGGAAGAAAAAGAAGAAATAGAAGAGGAAATTGAGGAAGATGAAGAAAAGCTGAAAGAATCTGAACCCAAAGAAGATGAGTTTTAAATATGAGGAAAATGAAGATTGAAATTAAAGACAGCCCTTTGCAGCCGATTAAAGGAAGCAAAATTTGGATAATTACGCCGAAAAGAATTGCTTTAATTGTTTTTACAATTTTCTTGATTTTTGTGGCGTGGTATTTTTATCGTGAAATTTGTTTTTTAATCAAAGCGCCAAAGCTGGAAGTATTCCAGCCGCCAGCCGACATATCAATAACCCAGAAGACTTTCGAGATTATCGGCAAAACCGATTCAACAGCATATTTATTGATTGATGGACAAGAAACATATCTGGACCGCGAAGGAAATTTTAAAGTAGAAATTAATCTTATTGACGGCGTGAATACAATCAAAATAGAATCCAAAAATCGTTTTAATAAAATTAATACAGTAATAAGAAGAATAATTTATGAAAAAACAAATGAAAACAAATAAGAAAAATGAAGTTGATAACAAATCAAAAATCTTGGAAGAAACTGTCAATGACCTGAAGCAGAGATTCGGAGAAGGTTCGATTATGAAACTTGGTGAAGCGAGAAAAGTTGACGTGGATGTGATTTCTACGGGCTCGCCGTCACTTGATCTTGCTCTTGGGGTAGGTGGAATGCCGAGAGGAAGAATCATTGAGGTTTTTGGCGCTGAAAGCTCTGGTAAAACCACTCTGGCTTTGCATATGGTGGCTGAGGCGCAGAAAAAAGGCGGTATGGCTGCTTTTATTGACGCAGAGCACGCATTGGACCCGGAATATGCGAAGCGCATTGGGGTAAAGATTGATGACCTTCTTATATCCCAGCCGGATTCAGGGGAGCAGGCATTACAGATTGTGGAATCATTGGTTAAGTCCGGAACCGTTGATGTGATAATTGTTGATTCTGTTGCTGCTTTAACGCCCCAGGCGGAAATTGAAGGCGAGATAGGGGACCAATTTATTGGTTTGCAAGCGCGGTTGATGTCTCAGGCAATGAGAAAGTTAAATTCTGTAATCGCCAAAGCGAATTGTATTGTTATTTTTATAAATCAAATTAGGATGAAAATTGGAATGATGTTCGGCAATCCGGAAACAACTCCTGGTGGCAAGGCATTAAAGTTTTATTCTTCGGTAAGAGTAGAATTAAAAAGAATCGCCCAAATTAAGAGGGGAGAGGAATCAATCGGTAATAGGGTAAAAGTAAAGGTTGTAAAAAATAAAGTTGCAGCTCCATTCCAATCAGCTGAATTTGATATTATGTTTAATGAAGGAATTTCCTATGAGGCGGATTTGATTAATACGGGATTAAAGTACGGGGTGGTCAAAAAAACAGCATCAACCTTAAGTTTTGGCAGTGAAAAACTCGGCGTGGGATTGGAAAAAGCCAGAGAATTTTTGAAACAAAACAAGCCAATTGCCAAACAAATCCTTTCTGATATCAAAAAGGCATCGGAGGAAAAGCTACGATCGTGAGATGAGTGAACGTTGATAAAATTTTAAAGTTAAAACAAAAAGAACGATAATCGGATTATCGTTCTTTTAAAATCCGTAAGAATTTATCTTATATCAATCCTATTATTCTGGCGCGTTTGATGGCTTTAGAGAGTTTGCGTTGGTGTGTTGCGCATGTCCCTGTATATCGCGGTGACTTTATTTTTTTCAGAGGGTCCAAATACCTCGACAGCATATCTGCGTCTTTGTAATCAATTTCTGCGATATTATTTTTGCAAAAATAACAATTTCTGTGCATAATTAAAATGGTATATCCTCAGTTTTAATTTCATCAGCCGGACTTTCTTCTTCGACCTGTATTTCATCAAGTTGTTCCGTTGGCTCTGTTTCTGAACCTTCTTTTCCTCTTCCTCCTACTTGGCTGTCTTTTCTTGGTCCCATCTGCAACCTTTCAGCAATAATCTCGGTTTTGTATTTTGTTTCACCGTTCTGTCCTTGCCAGTTGCGGGTCTGGATTCTGCCTTCAATCATAGTCAATGAACCCTTTTTAAGATATTGGTTGCAGATTTCAGCTAATTTGCCGAAAGCCACGACATTATGGAATTCAACTTGCTGTTTTTTTTCTTTGCTTTCAGAATCAGTCCACATTCTATTTGTTGCTAATCCGAAACTTGATACGCTTTGCCCGCTGGGAAGAGTTCTTGATTCCGGATCCCTGGTTAAATTGCCGATTAAAAAAGCTTTATTTAAATTCATATATTTTTTCGATACTAATTTACAAATATGATACGAATGCTACGAATATTTTTAGATTTGTAGATTCGGATGTGATTCGTTGATTGGTATCGGGTTATAGACCTACCAATTCGTCTAATTTTTTATCGATTTCTTCTAGTTTTATTTTATCATCTTTACTCGAACTTTCGGATCGTGGCTCGTCTCGCTGCGAAGCGGGCGGGCCCGCCTGTCTGCGTTTTGCGTTGGTGGCGTATTTTTTTATAATCTTTCTCGGCTTTTCGGTTATTGGCTCTGACGGGGTTTCCAAAATAGTGATTAAACTCCTTAAAACATTTTTATTTGTTTTTAGTTCATTAGAAATATTGGCAATGTTTTTCGGCTCCAGTGAAATATGAGATACGAGATAAATACCTTGTTTCTGTTTGTTAATAGGGTAAATAAGGTTGCATTTTTTTGAGTCCATAAAATGGATAATCCGGCCATTGTTGTCGCTCACAATCTTCTCAAATGATTGCTTGAAATTATCTAAATCAGCCTCTTCTAAATGAGGCTCTAAAATACAAATTAATTCATATTGTTTTACTTCGCTCTCCATGTATATATCTTATCAAAAAAATAAAAAAAGTCAAATCTATGCTACAATTAAACAATATGAACAGGATTGATAAAATTTTCAAGGCATATGATATCAGGGGAGTTTATCCAGACGAGGTTAATGGGAAAATTGCAGATAAGATTGTTAGAGCATTCGTAAAAACAGGAAAAATCAAAAATTTGGTTATTGGTCGGGATAATCGTCCTTCGTCAAGGGGATTATTTAAGGCAATTTGCGAAGGAATCAGCGCAAAAGGTGTTGATATTATAGACATTGGCTTAACAACCACGCCGATGTTTTATTATGCTGTTGTTAAATTAAATTCGGATGGTGGGATAATGGTTACTGCTTCGCATAATCCCTTAAAATACAATGGTTTTAAAATCGTCAAAAAAGGCGCAGAGCCGGCAGATAAAAATGACCTAGATAAAATAAAAAAAATTGTGAAATCCGGGCAATTAGCAGGGGATTCTGGGAAAAGTGGTTCAATTATCAAAAAAGACATGCTTGATGATTATATTGATAATATACTAAGTTTTTGTCATCCTGAGAGCATAAATAAATTCAGAATTAATATTGATACAAGCAATGGAACAGCAAAAGAAGTTGTATCTAAATTGGCTTCTAAGTTACCGATAAAATTGACCCAGAAAAAAATCTTGCCTAAAGATGCTGATTTGGGAGTTGTTTTTGACAGGGACGGCGACAGATTATTATTTATAGATAAAAAAAGGGGGGAAATTGACCCTGATTTGATTGCCGCAATTTTAATCCGTTATTATTTTGGCAATAGCGGAAAAATTATTTATACTGCCGCGAGCAGCAAGATTATAAAAAAAGAAGCAGAAAGCAGTGGGAATGAAGCGATTTGTTCAAAAGTAGGTCATAGCCATGTAGAGGAATCAATGGCCAAAGAAGAAGCCGTATTTGGTTGTGAGCCGTCGGGCCATTATTATTTCAAAAATATATATTGTGTCGACTCTCCGCTTGTCGTGTTTCTGAAGATTTTGGAAATTATGTCCCAGACCAAAATGTCTTTGGCGGATTTAACAAATCAATTCGAAAAATATTACAAGGAAGAAATAAAAATCAAAATTAAAAATACAACGCAGGCAAGTTTGTTTAAAAAAATCCGCTCTTTCGGACGAACTGGTAAGATTTCTCATTTTGACGGATTGACTGTGGAATATGACAATTGGTGGTTTAATCTCCGCGCTTCAAATACCGAACAAGTGATGCGTTTGACAATTGAAGCGGATACAAAGGAACTATTAAAGGAAAAAATTAAGGAATTAACCCCATTTTTACCTTAATTTCTTTCATTGTTTGGGTTGCGATTTTTTGCGCTTTTCTTGCTCCGTCAGCAAGAATTTTTTTAATCTGCTGGGGATTTTTTTCAAGCTGTTTTCTTTTTTCTTGGAATTTTTTTAATCCATTAACCACTATTTCCGCTAAATCTTTTTTAAATTCCGCATACTTGCCCGCCGAAGCCTCGGCGAAGGCGGGGCCTTTGTTTTGATATCTCTTTTCAATATCAGAGATGGATTTATTAGAGAAAAGGTGATAAATAGTAAGCAGATTAGAAATTGCTGGTTTGTTTTTTTCGTCGAATTTCACTTCTTTGTCGGAGTCCGTGACCGCAGCTCTTATTTTCTGCCTGATTATTTCCGGCTTATCGGAAAGGAAAACGCATCCCTGCGGAATTGATTTACTCATTTTTTGCGACGGGTCAACTAGCGACATTATTCTTGCGCCGAATTCAGGGAGTTGCGTTTTTGGTTCGGGAAAGATTTTCCCAAATTTGTTGTTGAATTTTCTTGCCAAAGTTCTGCTTAATTCCACGTGCTGTTGTTGGTCTTCGCCAACCGGCACAGTGTCAGCCTTGTATAATAAAATATCAGCTGCCATCAACACAGGATAAGAAAAAAGCCCTGCGTTAATATTCGTTTTATTTTGTTCTGATTTTTCTTTAAATTGGGTCATTCTCTGCAACTCGCCCATTGGAGTGATGGTTTCCAAGAGCCATGCCAATTCGGAATGTTCCTTGATATGCGATTGGACAAAAATAATATTTTTCTTAAAATCTATTCCTGCTGCCAAATAGTCCATTGTCACGGAAAGGATATTTTTCTGCATTTGCTTTGGATTATATAGAATGGTAATTGCATGCAAATCAACAACAGAAAAAACGCATTTTGCTTTTTTTTGTAAATTAACCCATTGTTTAATCACCGCTAAATAATTTCCGATATGTAATTCTCCAGTTGGTTGTATTCCGCTGAATATTCGCATAAATTTTATTTTATTTTAGTTCCATTTGGAACCTTTTTAATTGGTTTTAATAAGATAGCTTTTTTATTAACAACGCATGCCAGAATCATTCCCTGGCTTTCAACTCCGCGCAAAGTGCGTGGTTCTAAATTAATTAAAATAGGAATCTGTTTATTAATCAAGGATTGCGGTTTGTAAGATTCTGCGATTCCTGCAACCAGAACACGCAGTTCTGGTTGTCCTGAAGTACTCGAGGGACCTAAGTCTACTTTTAACTTTAATAATTTATCAGCATTTTCAATTTTTTCTGCTTCCAAAATCGTTCCAATGCGTATATCTAATTTTTGAAAATCATCATAGTTTATCATAAATAAATTATACAATATTCAATTATTTTATAAAAGTGTCGAGAGCGGGCTTAGTGCCGATGGAGAGATTCGAACTCTCATGAGCTTACGCTCACAGCGCCCTGAACGCTGCGTGTCTACCGGTTTCACCACATCGGCTAATTCCATTTATATCTCTGCGGAGATTTTAAAAAATCAAGCTTATCCAAATTATTAACCAGCCTATAACTCGGTTGGTCTTTAGAGATTTTGAAATTATAGAATTTATTCGGCTTCTCAAATTTTAAAGAGGGAACTGATTCATAATTTAAATTCTTAACCCATTTTATTCCGAACAATCCTTTTAATGCATAATAACCGAATCCATGCTTCATTTTAAATGGTTTGTAAATATGTGTGGAAAAAGAGCGAGAAATCCAATTACATGTTTTTAAATCTTTTTTTCCGATATTAATAATTAGATGCTCGCAATTCGGTGGAACAATAATTTTGTCTCCTTTTTTAGCTTTAATTGCAATAATATCTTTTATTTTGTTTTCTTCTGAATCTTGCAAGATGAAAACTGCCTTGCCTTCCAATACTTCATATAATTCGGGATAGGTGATGTCTGTTCCGGGAACAATGGGATGGTCGTGACCCATGGTTTTATTGAATTCTTTGCCCAATCGGACTGGTTTTAAAATTGTAATGTCATAGCGCAAATCATGTTTAATTACTCTCATAAAATCATTTTCAGTTTCAATAAAATCGCGATACATATAATACAGCTCCATGTTCGGAGCTGTTTTCAACCATTTCCTATCGTAGAGTACGCTTTGCATATCTTCTAAATATCTAATATCTGGTTCTAATTTATTGAGATTCATTTCTATTTTTTTACCCTTTGCGTCTTTATGTACCACTTTTCTATGTCTGCAAATCTTTTTGAGGGCAGGACAATGTTTTCGTTTTCAAAACCCTTGATTTTTTTGGAAGTCAGATAAATCTGATACGAATTGTAAAGAAACACAACTGGCGCATCATCAATAACCAACTGCTGGAAATCTTTGTATTTCTTTAATCTTAAATCTTTTTCCAGAATCTGTCTGCCATCTTTCAATAAATCGTCAACTTTTTTATTATCATACAAAGACAGATTCAGTCCCGGGTCTTTTTTCTGGGTTGAGTACCAGAAGCTGTATGGGTCCGGGTCTAGTCCCAAAACTTCGCCGAATAATAATGCCTGATATTCGCGTGGCCTGATATAGTTCTGTTGGATTTCGCCGATATCTATGATTTTAACATTAGTTTTAGCTCCAATTTTTGACCACTGCTCCTGTAGAATATTTGCCACTTGTTGGAGCTCTTTTAATTCCGTGGTTACTAATTCAATTTCCAATTTTTCTCCATTTTTTTCCCGAACTCCGTCATTGTCTTCGTCTTTCCATCCGGCTGCTTCCAAAATATTATTCGCATGCTCTTGCGCGAAATCGTAAATTTTTAAATCATCGGCATGTCCCCAAACCCCATTTGGGATAGGTGAGTCAACCGGGTCTCCTTCGCCTTCTAATACATCTTCAATAATCTGCTTTTTATTAGTGGCATAATTTAGGGCAAGGCGGACGGTTTTATCGGAAAGAACGGTGCTTTTGCTTTGATTGAAGAAAACGGAAAAATATCTGGGGAGTTTCAACTTTCTTATGTTCGATCTATTCTCGCCTTTTAACAAAGATTTATTTTTAATCGAAATTAAACTCAAATTATCGATTTTTCCACGATTATATGCTTTAATTGCGCTCTCTTCATCCGGATAAAAATACAGATTTATTTTTTCTATAAACGGTCTCCTGCCGGATTTATAATCACCGAATGCTTCTAATCCAATGTATGTTACAAATCCTTCTTTGTCTTTTTCGATTTTGTCTAGTTTATATGGTCCGGTTCCGATTGGCTCAAGATTTTCCAAGGCCGAAGAGAAATTTACTGGCTGGATTTTTTCCCAAATATGCTTAGCAATTATACCAGTGGTAGTATTCGTCAAAAAAGAAGCATATGCGGTTTTCATTTTGAAGCGAATTGTGAAATCGTCAATTTTTTCCGTTTCAATTCCAATCCAGTTTACTCTTAATGGACTGCGGAAGTCAGGATTCTGGATGCGGTTGATTGTAAAAATAATATCATCTGCTGTAAATGGTTCGCCATCGTGCCATTTAAGGTCTTTTTTTAAAAAGAATTCATAGGTTTTACCATTGTCGCCAATATTGTATTTTTCCGCAAGGTCGGGGACTATTTCTCCTTTGCTGTTATAATGGGTCAGTCCCGAGAAAATTAGTTCCGCAACATCCCTGTCAGAATCATTGGCTTGGCTTAGGACGGGATTAAGGTATTGCGGGTTTCCGACAATTCCTTCGGAAAAACTACCACCAAAATTAGGGGCTATTGTTGTGGTCTGGATTTTATGCACTATTACCCAGCCGAAAAGAGAAGTAATTATCAGAATTAGGAACCCAATTATAAAATAACGTTCTTTTTTATTAAGAACACCCGAAAGTTTTTGCCATTGGTGTAAAGTTGGAAATTTAATCATTTTACAATCACCATTCTTAAGATTGCGCTCAATATAAAAAGTATTGCCATGATAATCGTGGCGATGAAAATCACTTTCTCCGCGCCTCTTTTTTTGAAGTAGACGCCTCCTTCGCCGCCGAATGCGGACGAAAGGCCAGTGCCTCGCTGCTGAATCAGAATTAAAATACTTAACAAAACAGCAATAACTATTTGGACTATATTTAATATTTTATCCATATTATATTTATTTTTACTCAACTCTTAATTTTTTGTTTTTTTTTTGAATCCGCCGACGATAACCGCATTAACTATAGAAATTATGATTATGCCCCAGAAATATCCCATGAATCCGGTAATCGTCAATGCCTCAACAAACCAATCAACTGCAAAAAGAATGATGGCATTTATCACAATCAAGAATAATCCCATAGTAATGAAAATCAGAGGAGCGGAGACGATTTTTAAAATTGGTCTGGCGAAGGTATTCGCAAGAGCTAAAATCAGGCCGACTATTAAATAATCCATCAAATCGCCTGTAAAACCTATGCCAAAGCTGGCACCGTGAACATATCTGACAGCAATGAATATTGCCAAAGCATTTGCCAGAATTTGTAAAATAAGCTTGGTAATAAAGCGCATATTATTTATTTATTAATTTTTTTAATTGGAATACCCTTTTACCCGAAACCCTCATTTTCGGTTTTTTCCTTTTTTCTCTGCGTTTGATTTTTTCTTCCAATGTCTCTTCTATGGTTTTATCCATAAATTGATTATATCAAAATATAATCTTCAAATCAAATCTGTAGTGAATTCTCGATCTATAGGGTTTACAAATTTAAAGCAAAGAGGTATTATGGGATATATGAAGAAAAGAAAGAAAACCCGCCGCAAAGCCGCAAAGCGGCTAAGTGGGAGAGCCCGTCAAAATGCGAAGCTTTTTTCGGGAAGACACAAAAAGCGCAAAAAAATCAGAAAACAGGTGAAAAGAAAGAAAGGAGCGGTCAGAAAGCCGAAGAAAGTTTTGAAACGAAGGAAAAGAACAGTAAAAAAACAAAGAACTATAAAAAAGCGCAGAAAGGCTGCAAAGACAGCAAGAGTTTATATTGGAAAAGGGATTTTGGAACAATTATTCGAATCCCAGGCCAAGGTAAAGCTGATGAAATTCTTTTTAAGGAATGTTAGTGATAATTTCCAGTTAAGGGATATTTTAAAGATGTTAAGAACGAATCCTTTTGCTTTGCGTCAGGAAATGAAAAAATTGGAAAAGATTGATTTAATTAGGAAAAAAACTGCGCAAGGAAAAAGGGTTTTTTATCTTAATCCCAACTTTGATTTTCTTAATGAACTGAAGGATTTGGTTTTAAAATCAACCATTTCTTCAAAGGGGGAATTAATAGAAAATATCAGGAAAACCGGAAATATAAAACTTTTGGTTCTGGCAGGAATTTTTAAAGGGGACGATAGTACAGATGCAGATTTATTGGCTGTGGGGGACAAAATAAACCAAAGAAAGTTTTCAGTATTCTTAAAAGATTTGGAAGCCGAGGTGGGCAAGGAATTGAAATGCGTCTTGATGTCGTCAAAAGAATTCAATTACCGTTATGACATGTATGACCGTTTTGTTCGCGATTTAATTTCCGAGAACAGCGACGTTTTAATAAACAAGTTGAATTTGTGGTAAGTTCGCGCATGTAGCTCAGCGGTAGAGCACTTCATTCACATTGAAGGGGTCCATGGTTCAATTCCATGCATGCGCAATTTTTTATTTCTTTTGAAATATTGTATAATATAAGCATATGGCTATTTTGTTGGTGTTTTGGAAATGGTATTATGGCGAAGCGGCTGGGAACGTTTTAGATGCTTGGAGGAATTTTGTTATTTTTGCTCTGAATTATTTTTCCATTCCCTTACTTTTAAAAACATTATTCGCGCCTTGGAAAAGAGACATTACCCGTAAACCGAGAGGATTGGATATTAAAAAATTTCTTGATTACCTAGCCTTTAATCTAATTTCCCGCGGTTTGGGATTTTTGGTGAGATTGATTACAATTTTAGTTGGTATTGTATTTTTAATTTTAGTAACTGTTGTCGGAGCGATATTTTTCGCGCTTTGGCTGGTCATGCCTCTAGTTCTACTGGGGCTTTTAATTTTTGCTGCAGTGCTTATAATTTAAATTTAGCACTGTAGCCCCGATACGAATCAACGAATTTTTATACGAATCTACAAATGAGAAAAAATGTGAAAATTATTTATCCAGATGTTTCTTATAAATTAACGGGTCTATTCTTTGATGTACATAACGAATTAGGCAGATTTTGTAAAGAAAGACAGTATGCTGATTTACTTGAGATTAAATTTAAAAAAGACAATATAAAATACGAGAGAGAAAAAGAGGTGCCAATTCATAATGACGATTATGAAATCAAGGGGAATAAAGTAGATTTTTTAATAGATGATAAAATCATAATTGATTTAAAGGCGAAAAAGTTTATTTTAAGAGAAGATTATTATCAGATGAAAAGATATCTTGGAGCCGCTAAGTTGCGATTAGGGTTAATTGTGAATTTTAGAGATTCTTATATAAAACCAAAAAGAATTCTTAATTAAGATTTGTAGCATTCGTATACCATTTGTAGATTTGTATCGGAACAAATATGTTTGATTTAGAAAAAAGAAATCTAATGTATCGGGCAATCCAGTTGGAAAGAGTTTTCCCGCCAAAAATTATAAAAATTCTGAATATTATTTTTATTCTTCTTGCTTTGGTTTTTCTTGCTGGGTTTTTAAAGTCGGGATTTTTGGAATTGTCTTCGCAGCAAAGTTTTGCCTTGTTTATAATTCTTATCTGCTTTTTTGTTATTTTTTCGATTTACTTGGCCTTTGTTGATGCTTTGCGCCAGAATTTTTTAATAAAATCGTCTCTGGCTAATCGGCTTTCAGTAGAAAAAGTAAAAGATGTTAATTTAGCGCAATATCTGGATTTCCGTGTGGCCAGGGCAATTGTCCGGGCGTTAAAATTCTGCCAAAAGAAAAAGAGAGGACTGAATACTTTTGCGGTCGTGTATTATTTTTGGGGAGATGCTAAAGGCAAATATATTTTTAATAATCTCGGCTTAGACCAGGATTTATTCAGGGAAAAATTAAAAATAGAAATCAAGCAAACAATTGAACCAGGCGATGACGAGCAGAAATTCATGTCAATTTTGAAAAATGCTGCTGTCTTGGCTATTTCCAGTTTCCATAGAACCATTGAAGCAAGAGATTTCTTGGTTGCTGCGGCCGAAGGAAATGATAATTTCAGAAATATTTTATCTGCTTCAGAAATGACTTTTGAGGATGTTGACCACATGGCAATCTGGGAAGATTATACTGAACACGAAATATTAAAAAGAAAACAATTCTGGCTCTTGGAGAATTTATTGCGCAGAAGGGGAGTGGGCAAACGCTGGGCAGCCGGCTATACCGTCAACTTGGATCATTATAGCGTTGAAGTCACTGAAATTATCAAAAAAGAAGATTTATCAATTAATCTCATCGGTCATAAAAAAGAAATTTATGCCATTGAAAGAATTCTTTCCCGAAGCGGAGAAAACAATGTTTTGCTTATTGGCGAGCCAGGTTCGGGTCGTTCAACTATTGCTTACGGCTTTGCCAAAAAAGTTGTTGAAGGAAGAAGTTTTCAGAATTTAAATGATAAGCGAGTATTGGAACTGGATATGCAGGCAGTATTGGCAGGGCTAAACAGTTCTGGCGACATTCTGGAAAGATTAAGAATAATATTTACCGAAGCAATAAGCGCCGGCAACATTATTTTGATTATTGACGAGATTCACAATTATTTGGGCTACGAAAAGGGTCCGGGCGCTGTTGATATTACTTCAGTCCTGTTGCCGTATCTGAATTCGCCGAATTTTCAGATTATCGGATTAACCACTATTGATGGCTGGCATAAATACATTAAAAACAATACCTCGGTCAAAAATTTGTTCGTTAAAGTAGAGATGAGCCAGCCGACCCCAAAACAGACAATCTTTATTCTTGAGGACATGCTGCCAGGACTTGAAAAAAGATATGATATTTTTATAAGTTATCGGATTTTGCGAGACATTATCAAACTGACAGACCGTTATATGGCAGATAAGCCGTTTCCTGCCAAAGCTGTTGATATTTTAACCGAGGTTTTGGTTTATACAAAACAAAAAAGAGAAAAGGCAGTTTTGCCGGAGTATGTAAATAAAATTATTTCAGAGCGGGTCGAAATACCAATAGGCGCAATCCAAGAGGATGAAAAGAAAAAACTTCTGCATCTTGAAGAAAGAATTCATGAAAGAATTATTGACCAGGAAGAAGCAGTGAAAGTCATCTCCCAGGCAATGAGAAGGGCAAGGGTTGGAATGAAATCCAAGAAAAGGCCAATTGGCAGTTTCTTATTTCTTGGGCCGACTGGAGTTGGCAAGACCGAAACCTCAAAAGCTTTGGCTGAAGCGTATTTTGGTTCAGATAGTAAAATGATTAGATTTGATATGTCTGAATATCAGGAAATTTCTACTATTAACAGATTAATCGGGTCAGAGGAAAAAGGCGAGTCAGGGCTTTTGACCAATGCGGTGAATGATGACCCCTTTTCCTTAATTCTTTTGGATGAAATTGAAAAAGCCCATCCCAATATTTTGAATCTTTTTCTTCAGGTTTTAGACGAGGGCTGGCTGACTGATGCTTTTGGCAAGAGAGTAAATTTTGCCGAATCAATTATTATCGGTACTTCGAATGCGGGCTCAGAATTAATTAGACAGTGCGTAAGGCAAGGAAGGAATTTGGCGTCTTTTAAAGAAGATTTGGTTGATTATCTAATGAAAGAGAAAATTTTCAGAGCAGAATTTTTAAATCGTTTTGATGCGGTGGTGGTATTTAAGCCATTGTCTCACGATGATTTAATTAAGATTGCAGTTTTGATGATGAATGATTTGTCTAAGCGATTAATGGAAGGAACAGGAGTGCGTTTAATAGTGAATTCGGATTTGGTAGAAAAAATTGTAAAATTGGGATATAAACCTGAATTCGGAGCTAGACCAATGAGAAGAGTAATTCAGGATGAAGTTGAAAGCAGGGTGGCGAAAATAATTCTTGAACAGAATTTGAAACGTGGGGACTTTGTGGAAATAAATACAAATGAGATAAAAGAGCCAATGTGAATAAAATGTGTATAAGTTTTTTAGCGGATGCTTAAAAATTAGCTTTTTAAAGCTAATTTTTAGTTTTCGCAAGGGACTTGCCCCGAGCGTAGTCGGGGGGTTGACAATGGTAATTAAGTGGAATAAGATTTAAATAGAGTGTTAGATTGTGGATAAAAGTGTTAATAATTAAAACAAACGGGGGATAAGTTATGTTAATTGGCGAATACGTACACACGATAGATGATAAAAAGAGATTAGCTATACCTTCCAAACTAAGGAAGGAGCTTGGTGCTAAGGCAGTTATTACCAGGGGACTGGATAACTGTCTTTTTGTTTTTCCGTCAAAAGAATGGCAGAAACTAGCAGAAAAATTAAGTAATTTGCCGATTAGTCAAAAAGACCCCAGAGGTTTTAGTAGGTTAATGCTTGCAGGAGCAAGCGAAGTTGACTTAGATACTTTAGGTAGGGTTCTTGTCCCTGATTATTTAAAAAAATACGCCCAATTAAAAAAGAATGTGGTAATCGCCGGAATTTATAATCGTTTGGAAATTTGGGATCAAGCCAGATGGAATCTGTTTAAGAGTCAAAGCGAAAAGGAAGTTGATAATATTGCTGAACGATTGGGCGAACTGGGCGTTTAACATTCTATGCACAAATCAGTCCTTTTAAAGGAAGTAATTGAATATTTAAATCCTCAACCAGGACAGAATTTTATAGATTGCACAATTGGAGATGCTGGACATAGTTCGGTAATCTTGGAAAAAACAAAGCCCGACGGAAAAGTTTTAGGAATAGATATTGATTACGAATCACTGAAAAGAATCAAAGCCATAGAAGGATTTGTATTGGTGGGAGGGAATTTCAAAGATTTAAAAAGAATTGCCGAAGAAAATAATTTTAATAAAATAGACGGAATCTTATTTGACCTTGGTTTGTCAAGTTGGCAGATAGAGGAAAGCGGGAAAGGATTTACATTTAAAAAAGACGAACCCCTGACAATGATTTTAAACGGCGGACAAGTGGTCACTGCCCAGGAAATAATCAATACCTGGCCGGAAGAAAGCTTATTGGAGATTTTTAAAAAATACGGAGAAGAACGATTTGCCAGAAAGATTGTACAGAAGATTGTCCGACAAAGAGGGTTGAGTCCAATCAAAACAACATTACAATTATTTGAGATAATTAAAAGAAGTATTCCATATTCCAAAACAAGAAGAGGTAATATTACCCGCGTGGCAGCAAGAATCTTTCAGGCATTAAGAATTGTGGTTAATGATGAATTGGAAAATCTGAAAAAAGGATTAGAACAAGCACTTCAAATTTTAAACAAGGAGGGTAGAATCGTAGTGGTTTCTTTTCACTCGTTAGAAGATGGAGTTGTCAAAAGGTTCTTTAAAGAAAAAGAAAAGCAAGGTATATTGCGGATTTTAACCAAAAAGCCAATTACTGCCGGAAAGGCAGAAAATGAAGTTAATCCTCGTAGCCGCAGCGCAAAACTGCGAGCAGCGATAAGTATATGACTGTAGCAAATTTAGTCCATTCAAATATTGTCCATTCACGGTGCTCTGTTTACAAAACAGAATCTTTTCAAACTAGAAAAACCAGAAAATGCACGGCTAGTGTTTTGATTTTTACTGTTTTTCTTGCTGGTTTTTTATATGTTTTTGCAACGAATAATATTGCTGTAAAAGGATATAAAATAAGAAGCTTACAAAAACAGGCAAATGAATTGGATACAATAAATAAAAGTCTTCAAGTTGAAGTTTCTAATTTAAAATCAATTAATGTTTTAGAGGCGATGAGCGAAGATTTGGAGATGGTCAAGGCACAGAAGATTGAATATGTATCCTTGCCTAAAGTCAGTGCAATGAAATAAAATAAGTATGAAAAATTGGCGTTTTTATATATTGATTTTTGTAATTTTTTTTTGTTTTTCAGCTGTAACTTTTCGCCTATTTACGCTTCAAATTTTAAAACATAGTTCTTACGAATCTAGGGCAATCGAGCAGCAGCAGACAACTAAAAAAATTCTTCCTAAAAGGGGAGAAATTATTCTACAGGATGAATATTTGGTTGCGATAAACAAAGATTTTTATAAAGTATACGCTGTCCCTAAAGATATTTTAGAGAAAGAGGAGACCGCAGAATTGTTATCTCCTCTTTTAGGAATTGATGCAGAAAAAATAAAAGAAAGAATATATAAGGATAACGATCCATACGAGCCGCTAAAAAGTAAAGTTGACGAATATACAATTAAAGAAATAAAAAATTTAAATTTAGAAGGGATATATTTTGAAACCGAGCCAAAAAGATATTTTCCTTCAGATGAATTAGCCTGTCATTTACTCGGTTTTGTGCGTCAGAATGAAGAAGAAGAGAGCGAAGGTCAATACGGAATTGAAGAGTCCTATAATGAATATCTTTCCGGCAAAATAGGAGTGGCAATAGTCGAGAGAGACAGCAAGGGTCAATTAATTACTGTAAATAAAGAAATAATCAAAAAAGCAGAAGATGGCGCTGATTTGGTTTTGACCGTTGATTCTAATATCCAATTCTTTGCGGAGCAAAAATTAAAAGAATATATTGATAAATTCCATTCAACTGGCGGTACAATAATCGTGATGGATGTTAAAACTGGGGCAATTAAGGCAATGGCTAACTGGCCGAAATTCAATCCGAACGAATACGGTAGCGTAGAAAACATAAGCGTTTTTGCCAATTCCGCAATTCATGATTTATATGAGCCAGGGTCTGTTTTTAAGGCGATTACCATGGCGGGGGCGCTTGACAAGGGAGTTGTTAATCCCCAAACTACCTATAATGATAAAGGAAAAGTAGAAATCAGCGGGCATGTTATAGAAAATGCCCTACAGAAAGGGGAGGGGATTCAGACCATGACTCAGGTTCTGGAAAAATCCTTAAATACCGGTGCAGTGTTTGCTCAACAGAAATTAGGCAAATCAGCTTTTAAAGAATATGTTGAGAAATTCGGTTTTGCGAACAAAACGGGCATAGATTTAAATGGAGAAGTCAACGGAAATATTTCAAACTTAAAAACAAACAGGGACTTGGAATTTGCTACTGCTTCTTTTGGCCAGGGGATTGCCATTACTCCGCTTCAGATTGTTGTTGCTTTCGGCGCGATTGCCAATGACGGAGTATTAATGAAACCCTATGTGGTTGATAAAATTATTAAAAAAGACAAAGAAGAAACAATTGAACCGCAAGAAGTAAGAAGAGTAATTTCATCAGAAACAACTTCGCGCTTGACTGCAATATTAGTAAGTGTGGTGGAAAACGGTCACACAGAGAGAGCTGGGGTTGATGGATATTCAATTGCTGCCAAGACCGGAACAGCACAGATTCCTGAAAAGGGAGGATATTCCGAGGAAACAATTCATACTGTGGCTGGATTTTTTCCGGCTTTTGAAGCTAGATTTTCAATGATAGTTAAATTGGACAAGCCGATTGGCGCGCGTTTCGCTGAGAGTACTGCAGCTCCATTGTTTGGCGAAATAACAAAATATATTTTGAATTATTACGGAATTCCGCCGAGTGAATAATATGAGAAAAATTTTACAGAAAATATTAAAAATATTGGCTAAAATTGCGCTTAATAAATATAAGCCAGTGGTTATTGCTATTACTGGCAGCGTTGGAAAAACCTCAACAAAGGAGGCGATTTATTCTGTTTTAAAAAGCCATTTTGGAGAAAAAAGAGTAAGGCGCAATTACAGGAATTATAATAACGAGTTTGGCGTGCCTCTGACAATTTTTAATCTGGAAACTGCCGGTAGGTCAATTTTTCTCTGGATTCCGAAATTTATAAAGATGTTCTGGATGATTATTTTCAGAGTTAATTATCCCGATTTTTTGATTTTAGAAATGGGAGCTGATAAGCCAGGGGATATAAAATATTTATTGGATTTTGTGCATTATAAAGTCGGCGTAATAACCGCAGTCGGTGAAATTCCAGTGCATGTTGAATTTTTTGAAAGTCCGGAAAAAGTTGCTGAAGAGAAAGGAACTTTGTTGAAAATGATGGATAAAGGAGGGATTGCAGTTTTAAATTATGATGATGAAAGAGTAAGAAGAATGCCAGGAAATATAAATGTCAAAACAATGACTTATGGTTTAGATAAAAAGGCTGATGTTAAAGCAACAAACTACGAATTAAAGATTATTAACCAGGGTAAAAATATCAGCGAGTTGAATTTTAAATTAGATTTTAAAGGAAGTAGCGTTCCGGCAAAATTGATAAATGTCCTGGGCTACCAGCATTTATACTCAGCCATGGCAGCTGCGGCAGTTGGAATTATTTTCAATGTGAACTTGGTTGAAATTTCCGAAGCATTGAAACAGATTGAACCAATGCCAGGCAGAATGCGCCTATTAAGAGGTATCAAAAATACTCTAATTGTTGATGATTCTTATAATGCAGCTTTGCTTTCAATGGAAGCTGGTTTAGATGCTTTGAGAATTTTTGAAGGGAAACGTAAAATAGTTGTTTTGGGAGATATGTTGGAAATTGGCAGATACTCGTCGGAAGCGCATATAAAAATTGGTAAAAAGGCAGCAGGAATTGCTGATTTGATTTTTACTGTTGGCAATCGCGCTGGGTTTGTTACTGAGGGCGCAATAAGCGTTGGCTTTGACAGCAATAAAATTTTCCAGTTTCCGAATTCTGAACAAGCAAAATTGGCAGTGCAAAAAGAATTGAAAGAAAATGATATAATTTTAGTAAAGGGTTCGCGGTCAATGGAAATGGAGAAGGTGATTGAAGAAATAGTGAAAATTTAGTATTAAGGCCCCATCGTCTAGTGGTTAGGACATCAGATTCTCATTCTGAAAACACCGGTTCAACTCCGGTTGGGGCTATCAATCTTTACTTTTCTTTTTATTTTGTCTATAATATAAAACTCAAATTGAACATTTAAAAGGGAGGCACATAATAATGATAATGATTATGAGTTTAGAAGTATTGGAAAAAGGAATTGTAATTTCCAAAGAAGGAGGATTAAGGAAATTCAATTTATTTGCCAATATTTTAGAAGGAGAATTAGTTCTTAAGTTTACGTCTAATGGGACAAAAAGCGAATTCAAAATCGGCAAAGAAGTTATGGTATGTAGGGAGGGTGTATCTTTGTCAAAAACATTAAAACAAACACAAATTGAGGCAGTTTTAGTTCATATTTATTATGACATACTACTATCTTGCAAGAAGAGGAATCCTTGGGAAAGATTTTGATCAATGAAAGGTGGGAACGCTTGTTCCCGCCTTATTTTTATTTTGTCTATTGACAAGGGTTTTAAATGCGCTAAACTAAGATTGTAAGACAAAGCTACCAAGGAGGACTTTATCCATTAGGAGGGAGTTTGATTTGGTAGTTTTTAAATAAATGATAATTAGACAATGTCTAACTTATCAGAGCGAGTTAGGGACCTTTTCCAAAGCCCTCTTTTGAGGGGTCAAAGAAAGGGTTTTTTGTTTCGCTTATAAACAATTCCAAAGGTCGGGATAAGAGGAAAACAATAAAATAATAAATTAAGTTCACCCCGTTAAATCCCGCGAAGCGGGTTCGCCGTAGGCGAAATTTAACAGGGTAAAAATAAAAAATATGAAAAAAATTATATTAAGTTTAGCAATCGTGGGGGTAGTGGGAGCTATTGTAATCGGTGGAACCATTGCATATTTTAGCGATACAGAAACTTCAACTGGAAATACATTTACAGCAGGAACATTAGATCTTGACCTAACCGATTCGAGCGAGGACGGAACCGAAGGCGAGACGGGTACGTTCCGTTTCTCAAATATGGCTCCTGGCCACTTTGAAGGTGAACCATTGACTCTTAGAAATGTTGGTTCTGTAGACGGTTATATCAATTTGTTGAATATCATTGCGACAAACACTGAAGGGTATAATCCAGAATCTGAAACTGGAGACAAAGGAGAACCAGGTGAATTGGGAGACAATCTGCAAGTAATGATATTTTTTGATAAGAATGCTAATGGCATTTATAATGGAAGTGGTGATGTACTTGTTAGTAATTGGGTTGCCTTAAATAGCCTAGCAACAGCCTATAACACAAATTACTTTTTGGCTAGCGGGGCTAGTGTTATTTTGCGCGTTCATTGGGAATTGCCCACTTCTACCGGTAATGATGTTCAGGGAGATATTGCTGATTTGAGTTTCACTGTTGAACTTAATCAGGTTCCTCACTAACTTTAAAGTTTTTTTAGTTGCTTAAGTTTATGCTTGTGGGATAATTTAAGCAACTTGTAAAGACCTTAATCATGAAAAAAACATTTAAAATTTTATATTGGATTGTGTTGATTATAATTTTGTTAATTGCAGGGTTGTTGATAATCTCGATTTTACCGATTACTGGAAATATAAAATTTATGACGGTTTTGTCTGGTTCTATGGAACCGACAATAAAAACCGGAAGTATTGTTCTGACTAAGCCGGTAAACGATTACAAAATTGGAGATATTATCACTTTTGGCTCAACAACCAAAACTATACCACCAACAACACACAGAATTGCAGAAATAAAAGTTGTTGGAGGCGAGCCAGTTTATATTACAAAAGGCGATGCCAATAATTCTGTAGATTCGCGCGAAATTAAGAAATCAGACATAATTGGCAAAACAATTATCAAAGTTCCATATTTAGGATATGTAATTGATTTTGTGAGAAAGCCAGTGGGATTTGTGTTGATTATTGTTATTCCTGCAGTTGTAATTATAAATGATGAAATCAGGAAAATTTGGAGAGAAATAATGAGATTAAAAAAGAAGAAAAGAGAAAAAGATGCAAATCAAGATGAAAAAATCAATGAATTAAAACAAGAAATAAAAAAAGTTGAAGAAGAAATAAAAGAAAATGAAGTGGATAAATTATAAAAAAAGAATATTCCGAAAGACAATAAAAGGCTTAGGCAAAATAGGAATTTTTGTCGGAGTTATTTGTCTTGCTTTTTATGGTATTTCTATATTGGGAGGAACGACTGCTTATTTTAGCGACATTGAAGATTCTAATACCAATACTTTTTCAGTTGGGACTTTAGATTTTAGTTTGACGGGCAGTGATTTTTCGCCAAGTGGATTAAATCCGGGCGATTCATCAACGAAAAATTTAACCATTCAAAATAATGGCACTTTGGGGTTTCAATACAAAATTAATTATGAAAAAGTTTCTGGTGATCTTTGTAATGATTTAGAATTAACAGCGGGCACATATATTGGGTTATTAGAGAATTTCACTGACCTGGGACCGTTCACTTTCTCTAGTACGCCGAGTTGGAATTTTATCGTATCTTTGCCATCAGGCGCTTCAGGTGATTTACAGGGAGAAATTTGTAATTTTAAATTTGTTTTTAACGGTTGGCAAGAGGGGTTATCGGAAGGGCAAGGATTTTATGATACAGAGGAAATACAAAGCACTATTTCGGCTAATTATTGGAGCCCGCCAGTTGTTTTAAATGAATTTTTACCAAATCCAATCGGCGATGATACGCAAAATGGTATTTTGGGTGAATGGGTTGAAATTTACAATCAAACATCAAATCCATTAGATTTAGCCGGTTGGTATATCAAAAATGCGACAGATAATCAAATTATTATACAGTCAACAAATACTTTGGATAGCTCTACAACTATCGGCGCTAATGGTTGGTTGGTTGTGTTTATGAATGATGATATTTTGAATAATACTGGCGATACAGTAGATCTTTATAATTCAAATGATGTTTTAGTTGATTCTTATACTTATGCATTGCCCGAATATAATATTAATAATACACCAGGCTCAACAAATGATATGGTACTATATTTGCCATTGAATAATGATTTATTAGACCAAAGCGGAAACAACAACGATGGAATCAATGATGGGGCAACATTTATAAGTGGCAAAATTAGTGATGGTTTGAGTTTTGATGGCAATGACAATGTAACGGTTGCTGATGCAAGTAGTCTAAATCCATCACAGATTACGCTTGAGGCCTGGGTTAAAAATTCTGAAACACCGGGCGCATATAAATATATTATTGATAAACATTACAGCGGTTCATTCGCATCATACGCGTTCTATACTGGTTCAAGTGGTGGATTGAGGTTTTATATTGGTCATAGTGGCGGGTTTGTTCTCTCTCCTGCTGTTGGCGCAGGAATATGGGACAACAACTGGCATCATGTTGTAGGAACCTATGACGGTTCAAAGGTGCGGCTTTATGTAGATGGCGCAGAAATCGGATCTGGGACAGCAACAACTGTAAACATTACTTACAATTCGAATAATTTTTATCTCGGCAGTTATGGTAATGGATTTTATTGGAAGGGTTTAATAGATGAGATTAAAATTTATGATAAGGCTTTAGATTTTTCAGAAGTTGTAAGCCATTATGGACAGATTCCAGAGAACAAATCTTATGCCAGAATACCTGATGGCAGTTCAATCTGGGTTGACCCAATTCCAACGCCGGGTAAGCCAAACATATTAGAAGAACAAATAGAAATAGATAATCAAGAAGATCTTGAAGTAGAATTTGAAAATATTGACAATACTGGTTTGGATGAATTTATTGTTTTAGAGTCTATAGAAATCACTGAACCAACAATTATTGAAGAAATTAATGAAATCGTAAGTAAAATAGCAGAAAATATTGTTCAGGAAAATATTGAAGAATCAACAGTTGAAGAAATCTTACCCGAGCAAATAATTGAAGAAACTCCAGAAGAAATTTTAGAGGACATCGAACTGCCAACAGAACCGATTATTGAGATTGTTGAAGAAAACACAGAAGAAATCCTGGCCACAGAAGAACAAATAACAACCGAAGAACCGGCAATAGAACAAACACCGACGATTGAAGAAGTGCCGATAATTGAAGAAACACTAATTACAGAAGAAATGCCAATTCAAGAGTTAATAACTGAACCAGAACCAATAATTGAATCCGTGGTTGAAGAACCGAAGGTTGAAGAACTGGTAACCGAAGAACCAATGATTGAAGAATCGATTTTAAGTGAATAAAAATATGAATAAACTAAAAATCATTTTAATAATTTCGGGAATTATTTTGGGGATGGGAACCCTAACCAGTGTTGCAAGCGCGGCAGGACTTAGTGTTGAATTTGAAAATTCACCATTATTTAATAAAGCAAACTTTGCGCCAGGGAACACTACAACTCAATGGGTAAAAATTGGAAACACAAGTGGCTCTACGCAAAAAGTTATTGTTGAAGCAATAAACAAAACTGATTCCAATAATTTTGCTGAACAATTAAATTTGATTATAAAAGAAGGGGAAACAGAAATTTTTAATAAAACTCTGAAAGAATTTTTTAATCAAGGCGAAACATATCTTTCTGATTTAGCTAATAATGGCAACACTCGATATGATTTTTCTATAACTTTTAACGCCAATGCAAATGATAATTGGCAAGCAAAAACGCTTGGATTTGACATCGTGATTGGATTTCAGGGGCAAGAAGGTCAAGGCGGTGGCGGTGGAACAAGTGGTGGTTCAGGTGGTGGAGGAAGTCCCGGAATACCGGCCCTAAGCATCTACAATGAAGCAAGTGTAATTCCAAGCGAAACAAGTGTCACTATAACGTGGACAACAAGTTATGCCGCAACCAGTCAGGTGATTTATGGAACAGGAGACGAAGCACATACATTAAATCTAAGCGATAATACTGGAATCCCACCCCTTTATGGTTATGCACACACAACCCCAGAATACGATATCGCCACAAAAGTTGTTTATCACTCAGTGACTATCACTGGATTAACTTCCGGAACAATTTATTATTATCGAGCAGTTTCTCATGGATCATTAGCAATTGGACAGGAGTTTACGTTTATAACCACCGGAGTTAAACCAATAATTGAGGCGATGGGTGAGGTTGCGGGAGCTTTTACGGAAATACCGGCACAAATTGCAGAAACTGACGCAATCACTGAAACAGAAAATATAACCGAAGAAGAAACCAATATTGAAGAAAAACCCGTTGCCGAAGAACAAACATTAGAAGTTGTCAGTATTGAAAAGCCGTCATTATTGGCAAGTATTTTTAACTTCTCAACCTTTGGCAAAAGCATAAAAACAATAGTTATTATTGCCGTTATCGCGCTCCTGATTTATTGGATAATTTTATTTTTTACAAAGAAAAACAAAAAAAAGGATTCATTGCAGAATCCAAACATAAAAAACGGACAATGGAAATAATTGATTGATTATATAAAAGCGGTTGCTTTTTTGGTGACCACTTTTTGGTTTAATAAAAGATTTTTTTGTGTTAAAATTAAAAGATGATTATTTTATATCTATTGATTTTTGTTCTGCTCTGTTATACCTTGGTCAGAAGCGGTTCTGAATTGGTTAAACTATTAGCACAATTGTCGCATTATTTTAGATTGACTGAATTTGTTCTGGCGTTTATCCTTATGACCTTTGCCACAACTCTGCCAGAGTTAATTGTAGGAATAATGTCCGGTATTAAAGGCAATTCCATTGTTTCTTTGGGAAATGTTATTGGCTCTAATTTTATTAATCTGACTTTTATTTTGGGCTTGGTTGCTATAGTCTCCAAGGGTTTAAGAGTAGAAAGCAGAATTGCGAAAAAGGATACATGGATTATATTTTTCATTGCCTTGGTTCCGTTAGTAATGCTTTTTGATAAGGAAATTTCCAGCGGAGAAGGATTTCTTTTATTGATTATTTTTGGCTGGTATATTTGGTATATTTTAAAACAAAAAGATGCGTTTAAGCATAGGGTTAATCATGTCCTTAAAATCACAACCACCCAGTATAAATTATTGAGAACAATTTTTTATTTTATCTTATCAGTCGCAATTCTGGTTTTATCTGCTTGGGGGGTAGTAGAAAGTGCAAAGCTTATTGCCCAGGAGCTTTACATTCCGCTTGCATTGATTTCTATAATTCTTGTGGCAATTGGAACTTCTTTGCCGGAATTAGTTTTTGGAATTAAGGCAGCGATTACCAAGCATGAAGGCATGAGTTTGGGGAATTTAATCGGTAGCGTTGTAATTAATTCAACATTTATTCTTGGAATAACTGCGATAATCAGCCCAATACGCTTGGAAAATCTAAATGTAATTCTCATTGGCGCAGGTTTTATGCTTTTGGGAATTATTCTTGCTAATGTCTTTTTGTCCAGTGGTAGGAAGATTTCAATCAAAGAGGGTTGGATTTTAGTCGGATTATATATTCTTTTTTTAATCGCAGAATTTATTTTTAGATAGTAAAGTTATATCAATGACTTATTTTTTATACATAATTATTTTTGTTTTATTGGGTATTGTTCTATACCTGATTTTTGGCAAAAAAGAAAAAGGGTTGGCTGATGAATTAAAAGAAATTAGGAAAGAAATGACCGAATCGCGAGAAAAAAGCTTGGCAACAATGCAAAAACAATTAGAAGAAAGTGGAAGAATATCTCGCGACGCCACTACGCGCATCAGAGATATTACTACGCAATTGGAAAAAATACATGCTGATAATAAGCATGTAATTGATGTAAAAAATCAATTAGGGAAATTAACCGATGTTCTGGCGAATCCCAAACAAAGAGGAAGTTTGGGTGAATATTTTTTGGAAACGCTTTTACAAAATATTTTTGCGCCAAATCAATATCAATTGCAATATAAATTCAAAAATGGAGAAAAGGTTGATGCAGTTGTATTTGTTAAAGAAAAAATTATTCCCATTGATTCAAAGTTTTCTTTAGAAAACTATAATCGCATTTTAGAAGAAAAAGACGAGAGCAGGCGAGGGGATTTGGAAAAAATATTTAAACAAGACTTAAAAAATCGCATTGAGGAAACCGCCAAATATATTCGTCCGTCAGAAGGCACAATGGATTTCGCTTTTATGTTTATTCCGTCAGAAGGAATTTATTATGATCTTTTAATAAACCAGGTTGGGGCAGTAAAAATCAGCACTTACGACCTGATAGAGTATGCTTTTAAAGAGAAACATGTGATTATTGTTTCACCGACTTCTTTTTACGCATATTTACAGACGGTTTTACAAGGTTTGCGCGCTTTGCAAATCGAGGAGTCGGCCAAAGATATTTTGAAGAAAGTTGAGGTTTTAAGGCGCCACCTCTTGAACTATGATGATTTTCTTGCTAAGATAGGAACACATCTTGGGACCACGGTTTCTGCCTATAATAAAGCGTATAAGGAATTCGGAAAGATTGATAAGGACGTGGCAAAGCTTATTGATGTTGAAGGCAAGATAGAGCCTTTGGAAATCGAAGGTCCGATAGATACAGAAAATTAATTTGGTAAAAATTTATGGAATTAGCGATTATAAAAACAGGTGGGAAGCAATATATTGTTTCACCAAAGCAAACAATTAAAGTTGAAAAACTTGAAGGCGAAGAAGGTGATAAAGTTGAATTCGCCGAAGTTTTGCTTTTTGAAGACAAAAAGATTATTGAAATCGGTAAGCCGTTTATCAAGGGCGCTAAAGTTACTGCTACGATTTCAAAACAGGACAGGGGAAAGAAGGTTATTGTTTTTAAATATAAAGCCAAGAAAAGATATCAAAAAAAAGCTGGCCATCGCCAGTTTTTCACCGAAGTCCAGATTAACGAAATCCTCGCCGCTTAATTTAACTGATTTCTATGCCTAATTTTTCTTTTATAACTTTTTTAATTTGATTCAACTCATATTTCATTATCTTAAATTCTTGTTCTTGTTTCGTGTATAGATTTACAAACTTATCAATAAGAGTTGTTAATTTGTCGATTTTGATATTTACCCTTTCTTCAAATTTTTCTAATTTATTATCAATTCCATTTATTTTTTTATCAAGAAAATTAATTTTTTTATCAACAGCATCAAGAATGGTCACTGTTTGTTGATTCAGTAATTTTTCTATATTTGTTGAATTTGTGTTTTGTTTTCTAGTCATATACTTTGATTTTATTTTATATAAAAAGCGTTGTCAATCACTTTCTGCCAAGCAGGGCATTTGCTAAAGTATCCTCGTCCATGTATTCCAGTTCCGAGCCAGTAGATAATCCGCGGCCAAGACGAGTTATCCTTAATTGAGGATAACTTTTTTTTAATTCCTCCAAATGTCGCGTTGAGTATAAGGCAATGGTTTCGCCTTCGGTTGTGGCGTCGGTTGCAATGATTATTTCTTTCAGGTCTTTATTGCTTGCCTCGCCGAATCCTTGGCGAAGGCGGGCTTTTTTTATCCTTTCAATCAAATTTTTTAATCGCCCTAATTGCAGTTTTTCATCTTCTGCGCCGATTACATAATAAATGCCATTATATCTTTTTGTCTTTTCGATTGATTCTATATCGGTATCTTTTTCCACAATACAAACTGTGGTTCTGTCACGATGGGTATTTTTGCAGATTTCGCAGAGAGTCGGAAGTTCTGTAAAGCGATTACAGAAAGCGCATTGTTTTACTTTTTTCAGGATGAATAATTTCTTGGCGAATTTTTCTATTTCTTCTTTGGGTTGGTCAAGTAGATGGAAAACAAATCTGGCGGCCTGTCTTGGGCCAACAGACGGCAGTTTGGCAAATTCATCAATTAAATTTTGAATTGGTCGTGGCAGCATATATTATTTATTCTTCATATTCTTGTTTTGCAAGATTTTCAAAACTGACTTTATCCTGATTGAAAAATAATTTTATTTCTCCAACTGGACCATTTCTATGTTTTGCTATAATAATTTCAGCGATATTTTTATTCTCAGAATTTTTATGAGCAAGATCCTCTCTATATATAAGTAAAACTACATCGGCGTCTTGTTCAAGTGATCCGGAATCGCGTAAATCCGATAAATGTGGTCGTTTATCCTCTCTTTGCTCTGATGCTCTTGATAATTGAGAAACCGCTAAAACCGGAACTTCTAATTCTCTGGCAAGTGCCTTTAACGAGCGTGAAATTTCTGTCATTTGTTGTACGGGATTGTTGTAGCTGCCTAAAGGATTAATTAATTGAATGTAGTCAATAACTATTAAATCTAATTCGTGTTCTGATTGCAGTCTTCTTGCTTTTGTTCTGATTTCCATAACTGTTGCTGATGGTGAATCGTCAATATAAATTGGACTTTCGGAAAGTTCGCCCATTGCCTCTTGGATTTTTGTAAAATCATTGTCTTCGCCTTTATCTGATAATCTGCCGGTTCTTAATTTCCATAAATCTATATTGGCCTGAGCGCATAGCATGCGGTCAACCAATTGCGAGGAAGCCATTTCCAAACTGAAGATGCCAACTGTTTTTTTCCCTTTTACGGCAACGTTTCTTACAATATCAAGCGCCAGAGTCGTTTTTCCTAAACTCGGCCTAGCTGCTAACAAGATATAATCAGATTTTTGCAAACCAGCTAATTTGTTATCAAGATCAATAAATCCGGTTGGAACTCCGCGAAGAGCTCCGCCTTCGTGTTTGTGCAAAGAATCAATTCGGTTAAACGCCTCTTCAAGGCTTGATTTAATCGGTGTGAAAAATTGTCTTAATGAACGTTGAGAAACGGAAAAAACGCTTTTTTCTGCCTGATCCAAAATTCCTTCTATTTCTTCTTGTTCGTTATAACTCAATTGGGTAATGTTGTAGGCAGCTTCAATTAAATCGCGGAGCGTTTTTTTCCTTTGGACGATTTTTGCGTAATGGACAATATTTGAGGCAGTAGGGACGAAATTTACCAGAGTTGTTAGATAGCTTGAACCGCCTATTTTTTCTAATAAGTTTCTTGCCTCAAGTTTAGTGGAAACAGTCAAAACATCAATCGGCTCATTTTTTTCAAAAAGTTCAAGCATTGTTTCATAAATGAATCTGTGGCTATCGCGATAAAAATCTTCTGGTTTTATAAAATCGGCTATTTTAATAATAGCTTTTTTACTTAAGAGCAAAGAGCCAAGTACTGATTGTTCGGCTTCAATGCTTTGCGGGGGTAATTTATCAAATTCTTTGTCTTTTGCCATAAATTAATCTTATCAACCGAAAAGCCCGCAGTCAAACGGGCTTTTGTTGGGAATATGTTAGTAATCTGGGGGTTAAATTTATTTTGGATTCCAGATACCATCTACACCACAAACACTTAATGTTCCTGTTGTTTTTTCTGTGTATAAATTTCCCGCTGTTCCACAAGCTCCACTCGGAGAAGCCAAACCAGCTTTTATTGTTATTCCCTCTCCAATTAATATACCACCAGTATCCGAAGCAGAAACCACCCCACTAAAGTAAACATCTTTTACATACATAGTATCTGAAACAGAAGCAGTGCCGTCAACAGAAAGAGTATAAGCAGGAACTGTGTCTCCGATACCAAAATTACCCATTACATAACTTGTTCCAGTTCCGGATACTTGTAATTGTCCATTTATTGTCAAATATTGATTGGCTGTGGCTGCGGCAAATATACCATAGATTAATGCTTTTAATCGCGCATCTGCTTCAGAAGCTCGAGTTGCATTATCTATAAATAATTTATTGGAACCAGTTTCGTAATATCCGGCATTATAACCAATTCCCACGTTTCCGCTGCTTGTGTTATAATTTCCCATCAGAGCGCCATAACCAACAGCAACATTGTTGCTTCCGCCAAAATACCAGGACAACGCATTTTCTCCAACAGCGACATTGAAGTTTCCAGGAGATCCCATTCCAAGAACATAAAGAGCCGCCGCCCCCATAGCAATATTGCTACGGCCAGAAACATTTTTAGAAAGAGCGTGTGTGCCAAATGCCAGATTATCATAACCAGTCGTATTTTGGATCAATGTATTTAATCCAATTGCTATATTGGCATAACCAGTTGTAAGAGCATTAAGCGCTCCTCCGCCTAAAGCAATTGTGCTACCTGCAGTCAATATGCCTGCTGAACTTCCGTCTACTGTAATTTTTCCTCCTGTTGTGTTTACTCGAAGGTAGGCACTATCTGTCCCGAGACTAGCATTGCTTATATTATCTGTATAAGTGGTATCCGTATTATTATCCAAAGTCGCAAGAAAATAATAGTTTCTGTAAAGTTTTCGCTGAGTAACACTACTTGACCCAATAGGAATATTTGAAAGTTCTACTTGTTTATGAGAATCGTCTACTGTAATTTGATTGGATCCTGCCCCCAGAGAAGTTTCGCCTGTCGCAGTTACAAACGTCACACTATAAGAATGCGTTCCGTTATTTATATTGCCTGAACTTGTTGAAACTAACGACGCAGTGGAAGCAGTAGGAGGATCTACTAGAGTAAACTCTAATCCTGTAGAAGTTAAGGTACCGCCTACTGTCACATTATTCCCTATCGTTGTCGTCGCATAAACAATTACGGCAAAGACAAAAACGCAGATCAAAACGCTTATTAATACACTAAGAAATTCTTTTTTGTTTTTCATATTTTTTTAAATTTATTATTCGAATCTACCCGCCCGCCTCTTGACTAAGCCAAAGGCGATGTCGGGCAGGCAAATTGATATGCGAATCTACAAATAATTCGTTGATTCGGATAAATGTTCGTATCATTCGGATAATATATTATTATTAATTATTATTTTTTAATTATATTATTTTCTTTATTTTTTGTCCACTCAACATGTCTTCAATTAAATATCCAAGGGATTTTATTTTATCGCGGAGTTGGTCTGATTCTTTCCAATTTTTATTTTTTCTTGCTTGTTCGCGTTCAAGAAGAAGTTTTTTGATTTGTTCCGGGATTTCGAATTCTTCTTTTTTTAGTAAATCTAAGCCTAGAACTTCGTCCATCTCGCCCACCACACAAGACAACTTGCTGGCGTTGCGGGCGGGTTTCTTATCTCTTAATATCTTCCAGATGATACTAAGCGCTTTGGGCATATTTAAGTCATCATTAATGGCTTTGTGAAATTCTTTCAAATATTCTTTTTTAATTCTTTTATCTTTATTCTCTTGAACTAAGTTTTTCAATCTCAAATAAGCATCTTGCGCGCTTTGCAAGGATTCTAAAGAAAAATTCAACGGGTCGCGGTAATGGGTGATAAAAGTCAGATAGCGGAAAGCAAGGGGATTAAATCCCTTTTCCTCTAAATCCGAAATTGTGTAGAGTCCGCCTGTGCTTTTTGAAACCTTTTTGCCTTTAAAGTTTAGAAATTCCCCATGCATCCAAAAATTCACGAATTTTTTTCCGGTTACGGCCTCGGATTGAGCAATTTCATTAGTATGATGTACGGGAATGTGGTCGATTCCGCCAGTGTGAATATCAAAATGCTCTCCCAGGTACTTCATCGACATTGCCGAGCATTCAATATGCCATCCAGGAAATCCAATTCCCCAAGGCGAATCCCATTCCTGCTGCCGTTTAGGCCCTGAGCCGGGTCGAAGGGTCGAAGGCGAGAACTTCCATAAAGCGAAGTCAGTAATGTTCTTCTTTTCACCTAAATCAATTCTCTTTCCAGCTTGTAATTTTTGTCTTTTTAATTGGGCAATTTCGCCGTAATTCTTGAATTTTGCAGTGTTAAAATAAATTCCATCAGAGGTGCGATAAGTGTATCCTTTTTTCTCAAGCTTTTTTATAAGTTCAATTTGCTCCTTGATGTGTTTGGTTGCTTTGCACCAAATATCCGGCTCAAGAATATTAAGTTTTTTAAAATCCCTTCTGAATATATTCCAATAATAATTTGCAATATCTTCTGCTTTTTTATTTTCGCACTTGGCAGCTTTTTCTATTTTGTCTTCGCCCTCGTCAGCATCAGAGGTTAGATGTCCGACATCGGTTATGTTCATCACTTGTTTGACTTTATATTTATTGTAAAAGAAAACCCTTTTCAGAATATCGGAGAAGATGTAAGACCTTAAATTGCCGATATGCTGGTATGAATAAACAGTCGGACCACAAGTATAGATTCTTATACGGCCCTTTTTAATCGGCTTAAAAATTTCCTTTTTTCTGGTTAAAGTGTTGAATAATCTTATAACCATTTTTTTCTCTTGAATATAATAACCATAAATATCGTTGCTATCATCATTAATCCGATAATCATCCAAAAATCATTATTAGTGCCGATAATTGGCGTATGTTGAGAATTCATTCCGAAAAGAGAAGCAAGTAGAGTCAATGGGAAGACGATTACCGCAAAAAGCGTGATTAATTTCATAATACGGTTCGTTTTATGAGACAATAAAGAATCATTTGCTTGTTGCAAAGATTCAATTGTTTCTTTGTGGTTTTCCAATAATTCCCATACGCGCATATGATCGCCGATAATATCGGAAAAATAAGGTATGGTTAAATGGCCAAAAAATTCCGAACCCCTGACTTTCAAAGAATCCAAGATTGTATCTTGTGGTTTAATGGTTCGGCGGAAATCCAATATATCGCGACGAATAATAGAAATTTCTTCCACTAGTTTTTCTTCTTCTTTTGGATCTCTCGTACCAAAAACCTTTTTTTCAAGTACATCTATTTTTTTAGTAATATGGTCGATTTGGCGCAAAGAAAAATTATTTAATTCTTGCAGCATATAATAAAGCAGGGAGGCGCTCGTATTCTGAAAATGCGGTTCGGTTTCGTTATTTTTGCATTTATTCCAAAATTCCTGGAGCGGCTGGTTTTTCCCATAGCGTACAGTAACCAGAGCGTATTTTGTAATTAAAAAATCAATCTCTACTGATTTGCTGGTTTTTTCTCGTGGATGATAAATAGGGAAGTGCAAAACCATATAAAGATAATCGTCATATTGTTCAACTTTTGGCCGGAGCGTGGGATATTTAAGTTCATTTAGGACAGCGGGATAAAAATTAAGCGATTTTAAATAATCAATATCGCTTTGATTTGGGTCATTGATATCAATCCAGGTTAAATTTTTGATTTGAATTTTTTGCATAATCCTCCTTTAATTATTATATAGTTTAATTATAGCAAAATAAATTAAAACAATACAACTATTGACAAAACTATTTAATATGTGTATAATCTATAGTAGATTAAAGTTAATATAAATTGTTCCTTAAATCCAAAAATTTTCCAAGGAGGAAAAATGGAAAAAGAAGAAATGGATGAAAGTAAAAAACTGAGCATTGAAGAAGTGGCAAGATTAAAAAAGAGAATTGAGCTTTTGAGAAAAGTAGCGCTTTTTGCGCTTCTACCAGTACTTGGTTACGCTCTTCTTTTGGTCTTCACGCCGCTACGGGGCATTGAGAGCTCCTGGCCGTTTTTTCTGTTCATGGGTTCTTTTCTGGCTTGGTATGCTTCTCATGCATTGAAATTCGTCAAACAGTGGGAAAACGCCCCTGTGTTTCGCTTCGGAAAGCTAATGAGAATTTTAAAGCCCGGCCTGGGCTTTATGGCTTACCCGTTTGAGAAAGTGATTTTTGTTGAAATGTGGGAAAGAGAAGTAGATCTTCCCGAACAGTCAGTCAACTCAAAAGAGGGCAATATCTTTATGGACATCCGTTTGTATTTTAAAACTACGGACGCTGGAAGATTTCTCACAGCAGTGAAGGATCCGGTCGGAATGGTAACGGGCAAAGCCAAGGGTAGCATTACCACGTCAGTCGGTCCAATGACGATTGACGAACTGTTGACAAAAAGGATGGAGCTAGCCGACACAATCGAAACGTCCCTAGATAAAGATGTTTTGTCTTGGGGCATGGATATCACCCAGATTCGGTTTGACAATATTCGGGTCCCGAAAGATGTTCTCAAAGCGAGAGAAAAACTCGCTGAGACCAAAATGAATGCCGAATCCATTAAGGTCGAAGCCGATGCCCAGAAGTACAGAGTGCAAGCTGCGGCAGATGCGGAAAAATACAAATTGACCGCAGAAGCAGAAGGCAAGGCAAAAGAGTTCGAGCTGAAGGTAAAGGCGCTGGGAGATGATGGAGCCAAAATAATGGGATTGGTTCTTACGTCAGCCGAGTGGGCCAAAGGAGAAGGAAAATTCTTTATTGATCCCAAAACAGTTGGAATCCCGGCGATTGCCGAGCTTTTAAAAGACCTAAAGGGAGGAAAGTAAGAGTAAAACAATAGAGCCCGCGTGTGCGCACCAAGCGCATCCCGGGCTCTTTTTTAATTAGCACTCTCTTGACCCCGCAGTTGCGGGGCAGGCACGAGTTTTTGATTAGCACTCTTGACAAGGGAGTGCTAATTTACTATTATTGATATAATGGATAAAATGACGGAAAGGCAGCAGAAAATTTTGGAGCTTATTGTTAAGGAATATGTTGATAATCCCAAGCCAGTAAGTTCAAAAGCATTAGCCCGCGATCTCGGGTTAAGTTCTGCTACCTTAAGAAATGAAATGACGGAAATGGAAAGCTCGGGTTATTTAATTCAGCCGCACACGTCTGCGGGAAGAATTCCTACAGAAAAAGCGTATCGGTTTTTTATTGGTCAGCCGTCTAAGGATATATTTGAAAAGCAGTTCAATCATTTATGCGGACAAGTTGGAGTTGAGATGATTAGAACTCACAGTTATTCCTTGATTATCACAGAGCATAAAACATTGCATAAAAAGCGCGAAATCATCGGTTTAATCAGTCCGACGAGAATGAGATACGATTATAATATAGAATTAATAAATAAGTTAAAAGAAATGTTGGAGGATTTCTCCTAGTCTCGCCGAAGCCTTGGCGTAGGCGGATGAATATATTATGAGTAAAGAAAAGACGGAAAAAATTGAATATGTAAGCGAAGACGGCTCTGAAAAAGTAGAAGATAAGGTTAAAAAGATTAAAGAGCAGTTGAAAAAAACCGAGCAGGAACGCGCGGAATATTTGGCTGGGTGGCAGAGAGCAAAAGCTGATTTGATAAATTATAAAAAAGAACAGGAAGCGAAAATTTCCGAGATTTTTAAGTTTGCTAATGAGGGCTTGATTTATGAAATCTTGCCGGTTTTGGATAGTTTTGAATTGGCAATGAAGCATTTTGAAAATAATCATAAAGACGCAGAGGGTCTCGGGCAAGAAGAAATTAAACAGATTTACAATCAATTTAAAAATATTCTAAAATCCAGCGGAGTTGAAGAAATTGATGCTGTTGGAGAAAAATTTGATCCTAATTTCCACGAAGCCGTAGGCGAAGTGGAAATTAGTCCCGAGCTTGGTCGAGGGACTGAAACCAACATTATCGCCAAAGAGATTCAAAAAGGGTATAAATTAAATGGAAAGGTTATAAGAGCAAGTAAAGTTAAAATAAGTAAATAATAAAAAGTAAAAAATAAAAAGCATATGTCAAAGATATTAGGTATTGATTTAGGCACGACTAATTCGGCAATGGCGATTGTTGAAGCAGGCGAGCCGAGAATAATTGAAAATAAAGAAGGAAACAGAACAACTCCTTCTGTTGTTGCTGTTTCAAAAGCCAATGAACGGCTTGTTGGTCTCTTAGCAAAAAGACAGGCAGTAACTAATTCCAAAAACACAATTTATTCGGTAAAGCGATTAATCGGCAGGAGATATTCTGATGCCGAAGTTCAGCGCGATAAAAAACTTTTACCTTATGAAATCAGAGAATCAAAAGAAGGAGCGGTGGAAATCAAGCTGGGTGACCCTTCGACAAGCTCAGGGCAAGCTAAATGGTATGGCCCAGCTGAAATTTCCGCAATGATTTTACAGAAACTTAAACAAGATGCCGAAGACCGTTTAGGAGAAAAAATAGAAGAAGCAGTAATCACTGTTCCTGCTTATTTTAACGATTCGCAGAGAAAAGCAACCAAAGATGCAGGAGAAATCGCCGGCTTAAAAGTGAAAAGAATTATCAATGAACCGACTGCAGCTGCTTTGGCTTATGGCTTAAATAAGAAAAAGGATGAGCAGATTGTGGTATTTGATTTCGGCGGAGGAACATTTGATGTTTCAGTGCTTGAAGTTTCCAAAGATACAGTTGAAGTGAAAGCAACAGGCGGAGATACGCATTTAGGAGGCGATGATTTTGACCAGATTATTATGCATTGGCTGGTTGATGAATTTAAAAAACAGGAAGGAGTTGATTTATCAAAAGACCAGCTGGCTTTGCAACGACTAAAAGATTCAGCAGAAAAAGCAAAACACGAATTATCATCGGCAATGGAAACAGAAGTAAATATTCCCTTTATTACCAGCGGAGCAGATGGGCCAAGACACTTAAATATTAAATTTAGCCGCGCAAAACTTGAAGATTTAGTTGGAGAGTATATTGATAAAGCGACAAAAATCACTAAACAAGTTGTTGATGATTCAGGATTTAAAATGTCCGATATTGATGAAGTAGTTTTAGTAGGAGGCCAGACCAGGATGCCGTTAATACAGCAAAAAGTAAAGGAATTATTCGGAAAGGAGCCGCATAAAGATATTAATCCTGACGAAGTGGTTGCAGCGGGCGCTGCTGTACAGGCAGGAATTTTCCAGGGCGATGTGAAAGATGTTTTGCTTCTGGATATCACTCCTTTATCATTAGGAATTGAAACTCTTGGCGGAGTGATGACGAAACTGGTTGAAAAAAATACAACTATTCCTGCTGCTAAAACGCAAGTATTTTCTACTGCTGCGAATAATCAGCCATCAGTTGAAATTAATGTTCTACAGGGAGAAAGACCAATGGCTGCTGACAATAAAACATTGGGCAGATTTATTTTGGATGGCATTCCACCGGCTCCAAAAGGCATTCCCCAAATTGAGGTTACTTTTGACCTTGATGCGAATGGGATTTTAAGCGTTACGGCAAAAGATAAAGCCACAAATAAAATCCAATCAATCAGGATTGAAGCATCTTCGGGTTTGTCAAAAGAAGATATTGAAAAAATGAAAAAAGATGCGGAAATCCACGCCGAAGAAGACAAGAAGAAAAAAGAAATTGTTGATGTTAAAAATACCGCCGATACTTTGGTTTTTACAACCGAAAGGACAATAAAAGAATTTGGTGCTAAAATAAAAGAAGAGAACAAAAAAGAAATTGAAGAAAAAATTGAGGCGCTGAAAAAAATACTCGCCCAAGGCGAGTCCGCCTCGGGCGGAAAAGATTCCTACGTGAGTGAAATCAAGAAAGCATCTGATGAATTATCTCAAGCAATTCAGAAAGTTGGGACAGAACTCTATAAAGCCCAGCAAGACGCGCAGAAAAAAGATGATAAGAATCCGGATATACCCGAAGGGGAAACAGAAAAGAAATAATATGAAAAAAATATATAAAGAAATAATACTCGGCGTAGCTGTGGTATTATTGGGGCTGTTTGCGTGGTACTTTCTCCGATATGTTTTTTATGTCGGCGGATTAACAGCGGGTTGCTGGATACTGGGAGGGATTTTATTTATTTTATTCGGCATTGCTTTATGTCTGGCAATGCTTCTGATTAAAAACAAGGCAATCTTATTTAGTTCAATAGGACTAACCCTTGTCTTGTTTTTTATTTTCTTTCACAATGAGCCGTTTTATTACCTTATAGTTTTGATTTTGCTTTTTTTAGCATTTATGGCGGCAACACGAAAGATTAAAAAAGAAGAAGAGATTCAGGCAAATCTAGATTATTGGCGCATTTGGAAAAGGGGATTGCCGATATTTATTACTACGCTAATTTTACTTATTTCGGTTGTTTATTATTTTTCCCCGGGACTTATTAGTAAAAGAGATGCGAGGATATCAGTATCAGATGAGATTATTGATTCCGTTCTAAAACCATTAGAAGATAAGATTAGTGTTGGCATTATAAATGCAAGCAAAAATACAGTATATAATTTGATTGACAAACAATTAAATAATCTTGTTGAGCCGTTTAGATATTTGATTCCATTGGGTCTGGCAGTTGGATTATTTTTAAGTTTAAAATTAGTGAGCTTGTTTTATGTGCCGATTGTAATAATGTTAAGTTGGTTGGCAATTAAAATTTTGATAAAACTTAAATTCGTTAAATCGAAAAAAATTCAAAAAGAAGTAGAATCAGTTAGTTTATGAGTAAAGATTATTACAAGACACTTGGAGTAAATAAAGATGCGAATAAAGAAGAGATAAAGCAAGCTTTCAGAAAGCTTGCTCATCAACATCATCCGGATAAAGGTGGGGATGAAAAGAAGTTTAAAGAAGTTAATGAAGCATATTCAGTTTTATCCAATGATGAAAAGCGTCAGCAATACGACCAGTTCGGGTCAAGCTTTGATCAAGCTGGTTTTGGAGGTGCGGGTATGAGTTGGGAGGATATTTTCAGGAATTATCAAGAAGGAGGAGAATTTTCCGCCCAAGGCGGACCATCCTCGGGCTGGGATTTAGGAGATATTTTTGGAGGCGGAAGTTTTTCTGATATTTTCAGCCAATTTTTTAATGGAGGTGGAGGAGGCAGAAGAACGAGAAAGGAACACGGCAAAGATATTGTGGTTGATATGGAAATTACTTTAGAAGAGGCATTTACAGGCATTGAAAAAGAAATTAATTTAAAAAAATATATTATTTGTAAACACTGCAAAGGAACAGGCGGAGAGCCTGGAAGTGGAAAGAAAAAATGTCCTGAATGCGGGGGCAATGGCCAAGTTCAACAGACAAAAAGAACTTTTTTCGGAACATTTTCGCAGGTTATAACTTGTCCGAAGTGTTCTGGCGAAGGCGAACTGCATGAAAAAGAATGTAAAGAATGTAAGGGCACAGGAAGGGTAAGTGAAATTGAAACAATTAAAGTTGATTTACCGGTAGGAGTTGATAATGGACAGACAATAAAATTTCCAGGAAAAGGCGAGGTAGCGAAAAAAGGCGGAATATCAGGAGATTTATACGTGCGCATACGTTTAAAGCCGCATAAGATTTTCATCAGGAAAAGAGACGATATTTATTGTGATGCAGAAATAAAATTTTCGCAGGCAGTATTAGGAGATAAGATTGATATTTCAACATTAGAAGGGGATTTAAAATTAAAAATTCCTGCAGGCACAGAAGGCGGGAAAATGTTTAAATTATCAGGAAAAGGTATGCCAAGATTGAATTCTTATGGCCGAGGCGACCAGTATGTGCGTATCAAAATCAAAATCCCGCAAAAATTATCTAAAAAAGAAAAAGAATTAATTGAGAAATTAAAAGAGGAGGGATTATGACTTGGGATTTAATCATTGTTTTATTTTTAGCTGGAATAGGATTCTTGTTGGGTTTAATACTCGGCAAGAATAGGATTTTTTTGATGCTGCTGGGAAGCTATATCTCATCCGCTCTATTGAGTGTGATTCCCGTGAAAAAAATGTTCCCTGATTTTTTTGGCAAAGAGGAGAATTTTGTGGTAATGATTGTTTTGTTTTTAGTTTTAATCGGGATTGTTTATATTATTTTTTCAAAGTCAGTTTTAAAATCAAAAAGAGGAACACGCTCAATTTTCCAGATATTTTTTTACGGATTATTTTTAGTTGGAATTGTATTGACTATGGTATTTTCTTTTTTTCCAGAAGATTTAATTTCCCAATTCAGCGATTTGACTTTAAAAATATTTAATACATCGCTCGCCCGGGCTTTGTGGTTTTTGGTGCCATTGATTTTTATCGGGATATTTAAAAGAAATGGATAATAAAAGGGCCGCCTGCCGGCGAGGCAGGGTAATTATTGCAATGAGTGGCGGAGTAGATAGTTCTGTTGCTGCTGCCATGTTAAAAAACGACTTGTCTGCCTTGGGCGGAGGATATAATGTCGTCGGTATTTTTATGTTAATGCATAAGAATAGTAATCCGCAGGATGCGAAGATTGTCGCCAAAAAACTAAAAATTGATTTTAAAGTTTTAGATGTGCGCAAAGAATTCAAAAAACAGGTGATTGATTATACCCTTAAAGAATATGAATCAGGCAATACGCCAAATCCGTGCGTAGAATGCAATAAATATATTAAATTCAGGTTTTTATTAGAAAAAATGGTGCAATTAAAAGCTGATTTTATCGCAACCGGCCATTACGCCAGAATTAAAGACGGAAAATTATTTATTGCTAAAGACATAAAAAAAGACCAAAGTTATTTTCTTTGGACCTTAAAACAAAAACAATTAACAAAGATTTTATTTCCGCTTGGCGATTATACCAAAGAACAAGTTAGGGGATTGGCAAAAAACCTGCCTGCCGGCAGGCAGGGATTCAAATTACCAGTATTCAATAAAAAAGAAAGTCAGGATATTTGTTTTGATTTACCCCGTCCCAGCAGTTGCGTGGCAGACCCGATTATTACGATGGATAATAAAAAAATTGGTGAGCATAAGGGCTTAATTTTTTATACAATCGGACAGAGAAAAAACATAGGATTAAGCGGGGGGCCGTATTATGTAGTGAAAAAGGACTATAAAAAAAATACTTTAATTGTATCCAAATCAAAAAAAGATTTATTGCAAAAAGGAATGGCTGTGAAAAATATGAATTGGATTAGTGGAAAACCATATACAGGAAAATGTAAAGTTAAAATTCGTTCCATGGCAAAAATGGCGGATGCAATAATTAAAGGCAGTAAAATTGTTTTTAAAAAACCGCAGCGCGCAATTACCTCTGGTCAAAGTGCGGTGTTTTACTTAGACGGTGAACTCATGGGTGGAGGAGTGATTCTTTAATAAAACAAAAATAAATAAAAATTAGGCCCCGGCTGTTATGCGCGGGGCCTGTTTGGCTACAATTTTAGCAGCAGAAAAGTTCTTTTGAGAGGGTTTCAAGTACTCTTTCTTGAAGATCGGAGAGAGATTGAGGACGGGGTTTATTCAAGTTTGTTTTGATGGTGTGATATAAAGGACAAACATCCCAATACCCGTTGTTTTTGTCGTGGAACCCAATAAGTTCTTTTAATCCTCCTTTTGTGTCGTGGATTTCTAGAATCCAACAGGCCTTCGTTTCTTTGTTCGTTTCAAAGATGGTGATGATGAATTGCTCGAATAGAAGTTCGAATTTTTTGCCCTTCTCTAACGAAACCCAATCTAGAAGTCCCGTTTCCGTCAGCATCTGCAGATATTTAATAATGTTCATGAATCCTCCTTATTGCTAATCCTAATACATATTCATATTATTGTCAATAGTTGCTATGGATTTATTTGTAGCTTATAATTAAATTGATGATTACAACAAAAGATTTAAAAGAAAAATATTTGAAATTTTTTCAGAGCAGGGGACATAAAATTATTCCTTCTGCTTCTTTAATTCCGGAAAATGATCCTACGGTTTTATTTACCACCGCAGGAATGCATCCATTAGTGCCGTATTTATTGGGCGAAAAGCATCCGGCAGGGGATAAATTAGTTAATGTGCAAAAATGTATTAGAACCAGCGATATTGATGAAGTTGGCGATGACTGGCACTTAACTTTTTTTGAAATGCTGGGAAATTGGAGTTTTGGAAGTTATTGGAAAAAAGAAGCAATAGAGATGAGTTTAGAGTTTTTGACTAAAGAATTAGGATTGGATAAAAAAAGAATTTCAGTTTCAGTTTTCGCTGGTTCCTCGACAGGCTCGGAACAAATCCCGCGGGATTTGGAATCCGCTGAAATCTGGAAATCATTGGGAATTAAAAAAATCAAATTTTTAGATAAAGAAGATAATTTTTGGGGACCAGCCGGAAAGACAGGTCCTTGTGGTCCGTGCACTGAAATGTTTTATGATGGCGTGGAAATCTGGAATGATGTTTTTATGGAATATAATAAAACCGCGGATGGCAAGTATGAACCATTAAAGCAAAAGAATGTTGATACGGGTATGGGAGTTGAAAGAACTGTGGCGATTTTAACCTGCCTGCCGGCAGGCAGGAATAATACAAAAAGTGTTTATGAAATTGAGCCATTAAAATCAATTATTGAAGCAATCAAAAAAATGGCAACTGATTATGATAAAAAATCTGAGAGAATTATTGCTGACCATATTCGTGCATCAGTTTTTATTATTGCGGATGGAGTTGTGCCGTCAAATATTGAGCAAGGATACACGGCAAGAAGATTAATTAGGCGAGCAATTGGACATGGTCAAAAAATTGGAATTAGAAAATTATTTATTTACGAAATTGGAAAATTAGTAATTGATTTAATGAAAAACGAATGGCCAGAACTGGAAAATAACAAAGATTTTATTATTAAACAACTAATACAAGAAGAAAATGTTTTTGCTAAAACACTTAAAAGGGGACTAGAAGAACTAGAAAAGAATATTACGGGGCGAACAGCTTTTAATTTTTTTTCAACCAATGGAATTCCTTTTGAACTATATTTAGAAGAATTAAAAAACAAGGGGATAAAATACGATGAGGAGGAAATTACAAAAGGATTTCAAAAGGAATTTGCCAAACATCAACAATTATCCCGAACAGCTACTGCTGGGAAGTTTAAATCAGGATTGGCGGATAATTCAGAACAGGTGACAAAACTTCATACTGCTGCGCATTTACTTTTGGCTGCATTACGCAAAGTTTTGGGCGAACATGTTTTCCAAAAAGGTTCAAACATTACTGCGGAAAGATTAAGATTAGATTTTTCCCACTCGGAAAAAGTGAGCAAAGAACAATTGAAAGAAATTGAAGATATAGTTAATGAACAAATCAAAAAGAATCTGCCTATTGATTGTTGTGAGGTTCCTTTGGACGAGGCAAGAAAAATGGGCGCAATGGGAGTTTTTGAAAGTAAATATGGAGACAAAGTGAAAGTTTATTCAATTGGAAGTGCCCCCTCGAATTCCTCGGGGCAAACTTTCAGTTTGGAAATATGCTCTGGCCCGCACGTGCAAAGAACCAGCCAGCTCGGACATTTTAAAATCTTAAAAGAAGAATCATCATCAGCCGGCGTGCGTCGTGTCAAGGCTGTTTTAAAATAAAATATTTTCTGTTATAATAATAATTGATGAAAAACATTATTGTTTTAGATATTGGAACGCAATTTGTAAAAGGATTGATTTCTGAGACCAGAACATCGGTTGAAAAATCTAATTCTGAAGACATTTTTTTAGCTTGCCAGAAAGTAATTAAAATTTTAAAGAAAAAATCAGGCATTAAACCAGAAGGAGTTTTTTGGGGGATCGGAAACGATATTTTAAAAGGTAAAACAATTACACTCTGCTATAAACGAGAAAATCCAAATCAGAAATTTGATATGGCGGAATTAAAATATTTAATCCAGAAAATCGAATGGAAAGCGTTGGATATTATAAGAAAGGAATTTGTTCTGGAAACAGAGTTCAAAGATACGGACGCCAGGTTAATAGATGCATTTGTAATTGATATTAAAATTGACGGTCGTTCAATTATTGACCCGATTGGAGCGCATGGCCAGCAAATTTGTTTGAGTGTTTATAATACATATATTGCTTCCAAAAACTTAGATGGTTTAGAAAAATTAATTGGAACACTAAAATTAAAATCAGTTGGTTTTGTCCCGATTTCTTATGCCTTGTTTTCCTATCTTGATTTAGAAAAATCACAAAAAGGAAATGCGTTGATTATTGATATCGGAGGGAAAACCACCGAAATTACTTTAATAGAAAATGGTGGAGGAGTAATAGAAACAAGAAGTTTTCACTTAGGTGGACAAGCGCTTACCCGGGTTTTAGCTGATTTTTTGGGAATGAAGCCATCAGAAGCAGAAACCGTGAAGAATAAATACAGCAATAAAGAAGTAAGTCAGGAAGTTAAAAGAAAGCTGGATAAATTGTTTGCACCGAATATTTCTTCGTGGCAGAAAGGGGTGAAGTTCGTTTTGGAGGATTTTTACAAGAAATATAAATTCTTGCCTTCTAAGATTTTTCTCTGTGGCGAGGGATCTAAATTTCCTCTTATAGAAAGCAGTTTAAAAAAAGAAAAGGAATTTAAGATTTTAAAATTGGAAGATGATTCCCGCTTGGCACTAAAAAGAGTTTATGAGGATTGGCCGGGCGGAGAAAATATATTTTTGCCCATTTTTAAAAGAGTGATAAAATTAATTCAAAATCAGTAAATATGCAAAATCTTCTTTTAGGAAAAAATGATGAATTTTTTTCAATAATAGATAAAATAAAATTAGGCCAAGACACTAATATTGTTTTAGTTATTCCTTTGGGGACAACTGCTCTGCGCAGTATTATTAATTTAAGAATTTTAAAAGAAGAATCAGGATTTTTGGGCAAAAATATCTATATAGCAACTTCCGACGAATTTATCAAGAAACTTGCAAAGCAAGTGGGTATAAAATTAACAGAAAAACAAGAATTAACAAGAAGGCCGGAAAGGGCAGGAAGAATAGTTGATTTAAGAATAATGTCTGATATAATGATTCAAAGAAAAGAAGAAAAAATAGAAGAAGAAGAAGCAATAGAGGAAATTCAACCAGAACCAGAGTTAGAACCCGAATCAAGAACAGAATCAATTTTTTCTGAACCACTACCGGAAAGGCCGGAGAAGCCAAAGAAAATAAGGCGTTTTAAATTTAAGTTTTTTACCCCAACTACACTTAAAATATTATTGGTCGTCCTTTGTTTATTGGCATTGGCTTGGGTTGTTTTCTTTATTTTTCCGCGTGCCCAGGTCGTTATTAATCCCAAAAGAGAAAAAGTGCAGTTTGAAGACGAAATTACAGCCGATAAAAGTGTTGATTCGATAAAAGCCGAAGAGGCAATAATTCCGGCCCAATATTTTGAGACGGAAAAAATGGAGAGCAGGGAATTCCCGAGTACGGGAGAAAGGGATGTTTTAGAAAAGGCAAGAGGGAAAATAACCGTCTATAACCAATTTAGTTCAAGCCCGCAGACACTGGTAAAAACAACCAGATTTCGTTCAAAAGACGGCAAGATTTTCAGATTAATCAGTACAGTAACGATTCCTGGAGCAACAATAGATGAAGGCAAAATCATTGCCAGCAACAAAGAAGTGGATGTAGAGGCAGACGAGGCAGGAGAAGCATATAATATCGGGCCATCTGATTTCACTATTCCAGGATTTGAAGGAGGTCCTAAATATACTGCTTTTTACGGCAAATCAACTGAACCGATGACCGGAGGTGCAAAAGGAAAAATGAAAGTTGCCACAGCAGACGATATAAAGGGAGCAGCCAATATTGTAATTCTGGGATTAAAAGAAGCAGCTCTGAAAGATTTCCAGGCAAAAATTTCAGCAGGCCTGAAAATACTTGATAACGGCCAGGCCACAGAGATCATAGAATCCTCTTCGAATTTAAAAGCAAACCAGCCTGGAGAAAAATTTATTGTTACGGTAAGGATAAAAGTTTCCGGATTGGCATTCAAAGAAGAAGATGCTTTGTATTTAATAGAAAAAACCGTCAGCGACGAGATTCCCAATAATAGAACTTTATTATTTTCCACAATTAAAGTTGATTACAGTGTTTCAAAACTTAATTTAGCCCAGGGCAAAGTCGATCTTTCCTGTAAAGTTGAAGCTGAATCAATTACGAGTATTGACGAGCAAAAAATCAAAAATGATTTAGCCGGTAAATCCGAAGAGGATGTAAGAAAATACCTTTCTTCGCTTCCGGAGATTGAAACAGCAAAAGTCATATTCTGGCCATTCTGGGTAAAGAAAGTCCCCGCAAACAAAGATAAAATAAAAGTAATTACCAAGGTAAATTGAATAAGAAGCATTGACTAATAAATATATTTCATATACGCTTAGTATACTTTAAGTAAATGAAAAATCAGGCAATAAAAAAGGAGGGAATAATCGTTGAGGGTCTACCCAACGCAAATTTTAAGGTTAAATTGGACGAAGGGACAGAAATTCTGGCTCATGTTTCCGGTAAAATGAGAATGAATCATATCAAGATATTGGCCGGGGATAGAGTCACCGTAGAAATGAGTCCCTATGATAATAAAAGAGGAAGGATAGTTTATCGCGAGAAATAAAAATATTATGAAAGTTCGAACTTCGGTAAAAAGGATTTGCAATAAATGCAAAATAGTTCGACGTAAAAGTCGAATTTATGTTATCTGTAGCAACCCTAAACACAAACAAAGACAGGGATAATTTTTAAGTATGATTAGGATAGCCGGGATTAATATCCCAGACAACAAAAGAATAGAAATCGCTTTGACCTATGTTTACGGAATAGGTCCATTTTTGAGCAGGAAAATTTTAGAACAAGCTGAAATTGATTTTAATATCAGGACAAAAAATCTGACCGAAAACCAAGTTGCCAAATTAAGAACAACAATTGAGGGCGGAAAATATAAAATCGAAGGAGATTTGAGAAGGGATAAAATGATGAATATTAAAAGATTGAAAGAAATCGGCTGCTATCGTGGAATCCGCCATATTAAAAAGTTACCGGTCAGGGGTCAGAATACAAAAACCAATAACCGCACAGTCAGGGGCAATATTAGAAAAACAATGGGTAGTGGACGAAAAAAATCAGCTGAAAAAACATAAAACAAGTCAAACTTGTTAAAAAATATGGGAAAGAAAAAAGTTTTTAAAGAAACAACAGAAGAAGCCTTGAAAGAAAAGGAAATTACTGATGCGAAAATGAAGGGCAAAAAAGAAGCAAAAACCCGCAGATTAGAGCAGGCCAATATTTATATTCAGGCAACATACAATAATACTATTATTACTATAACAGATTTAAACGGCGAAGTTGTTGCTTCTGAAAGCGCTGGAGCCGTTGGCTTTAAAGGTCCTAAGAAAGCAACTCCATTCGCAGCCTCAAAAGTGGTTGAATCTTTAATGAATAAAGTTAATAAAAGCGAAGTAAAAGAAGTTAATATTTTTGTGAAGGGAGTTGGTTCCGGACGCGAAGGCGCCATTCGTGCAATAGCTGCTAATGGGCTTGATATTGTCTCATTAAAGGACATTACTCCGATTCCGCACAATGGATGCAGGCCAAGAAAGCCGCGTCGCGTCTAAACATATGATAAGAGAATCAGCTTGTAAAAAATGCAGGAGGGCAGGACAAAAACTCTTTTTAAAAGAGGAACGTTGTTTTACAGCCAAATGTGCCATGATTAAGAAACCTTATCCCCCAGGCATGAAAGCGAAAAAACGAAGATCAGTGCTTTCTGAATACGGCTCTCAACTGGCTGAAAAGCAGAAAGTCAAAAGAATTTACGGAATTAATGAAAAACAATTAAGAAGATATTTTGCAGAAGCATTAAGGTCAAAGGGTGTGGTAACCGACACTATGGTAAATAAACTGGAAATGAGACTGGATAATATTGTCTTTAGATTGGGTATTGCCGGCTCTAGAACCAAGGCGCGCCAGATTGTAAGTCATGGCCATATTTTATTAAACGGGAGAAAGGTTAACATCCCTTCAATTAATATTAGAAAAGGCGATATAATTGAAATAAATAAATCAAGTTCGAAAAAAGTATTATTTAAAGAACTTCAAGTAAAACTGAAGAAATATAAAACGCCGTTATGGCTTTCTTCGGAAGTTAAGGAAAACAATGAATTCAAGGCAGTTGTTTTAAATGTACCGGAAAGATTAGAGATTGAAATTCCTGCTGATTTGGCAATGATTGTCGAATTTTATAGTAGATAAAAATTAACTTGCTTCGACTTTGCGTCGGAGTTAAAATACATGGAATACAAAATTCCCTTACCTTTAAAGGCCAAAATAATTAAAAAGGGCGATAATCACGCGATTTTTGAAATAGATAATTGCTACCCTGGTTATGGTATAACTATTGGTAATGCTTTTCGTAGGGTGCTTTTATCGTCTCTTGAAGGAGCTGCCATTGTTTCGGTTAAAATAAAAGGAACGAGCCACGAATTTTCAACTATACCAAATGTTTTGGAGGACGCAATTCAGATTATTTTAAATTTAAAGCAAGTCAGATTTAAGGTGCTTGCAAAAGAAATTTTTCCTATAAAAGTTGAATTAAAAATAAGCGGTCAAAAAGAAGTCAAGGCAAAAGATATTAAGTTGACTTCTGATGTGGAAATTATCAATAAAGATATCCATATCGCTACTCTTACCAGTCCTAAAGCCAAATTAGAAATGGAAATCGAAATTGGAACAGGACTCGGTTATATGCCTGTTGAACAAAGAAAGGAAGAAAAACTGGAAATCGGTTCGATTGCCATGGATGCAATTTTTACTCCAATCAAGAAAGTCAATTATGAAGTGGAAAATATGCGTGTCGGAGAAAGAACCGATTTTAATAAAGTTAAAATTGATATTGAAACAGACGGCAGCATAAACCCAGAACAGGCGTTTGTCAAAGCTGCTGATATTCTACTTGAACATTTTGGAGTTTTCGCCAGCCCCAAAATTGAAGAAATAGAAGAAAAAAAGAAGAACAAGCCCAAGACTGGTCAACCCCGGACTGAGAATGCTAAAAAGGTTAAAAAATCTAAGAAAAGATAATGCGGCACAGAAAAAAGAAACAAAAACTGGGAAGTTCGTTTCATCAGCGCAAAGCAATTCTGCGCTCTTTGGCATCTGCGTTGGTTTTAAAAGAAAAAATATTTACCACCGAGGGCAAGGCAAAAAAAATGAGGCCGTTTTTGGAAAAAGCAATAACCAGAGCCAGAAAAAATACTATTGCTGACAGGAGAATTTTATTAAAAACTTTTCCAGTAAGAATAGTCGATAAATTAATGAAGGAAATTGGTCCGCGATACATCAATCAAGCAGGTGGATACATCAGAATTATAAAAACTGCTTCCAGAAAAGCGGATGCCGCTAAAATGGTCTTGATTGAATTAGTTAAAAAATAATTATGGCAAAGATATATACAATTGATGCTTCGGGAAAGGTGCTTGGGAGATTGGCAAGCGAAGTTGCTGTTTTTTTACGTGGGAAAAATGATACAAATTTTGCAGCCTATAAAGTCAGCGACAATAAAGTGATAGTTTTCAATACTGCAAAAATAGTTTATACGGGAAACAAGATGGAAAACAAAAAATACCATCATTATTCCGGTTATCCAGGCGGGATAAGCACAATTATATTAAAGAATTTATTAAAAAAAGACCCGAGCGTGCCGTTAAAAAGGGCAATTTATGATATGCTTCCAAAAAACACATTAAGAAGTAAAACTATAAAGAATTTAAAATTATATGCCGGAGAAATTAAAGAAAACTAAAAAAACTAAAAAACCCGCCATAAGTCAATCTACGACTGACAAACAGGCAGGTCCGCCTAACTCTAAAAGTGTTGGCGGGGAAACAATCAAGAAATCAAAGAAAGCTCAGTATTTTGAAGCAGTTGGTAGAAGAAAAAGAGCAGTTGCTAGGGTGAGGCTGTATACTGTTGATTCAGTAGAGTCAATGGAAAATGGTAATTTTTCGATTAATGGCAAAAATTATAAAGAATATTTTCCGACTACTATTTTACAACAAACAGTTGAATCGCCATTTACTAAGTTGAAATCGACAAACAAATTTGGAGGTACGGTAAAAGTTAAAGGCGGAGGTATTTCTGGCCAGGCAGAAGCTGTCAGGCACGGGATTTCAAGAGCATTGATTTTATTTGATATTAATTTTAGAAAACGGCTCAAAAAATTAGGATTTTTGAAAAGAGATCCAAGAGAGAAAGAACGTAGAAAATTCGGACTTAAAAAAGCCCGTAAAGCCCCGCAGTGGTCAAAGAGGTAAACTACTTGGATTATTTATTTCAAGAATACATGTCGACCCCGCCAGCGCGGGGTCGCATTAATTTTCAATTACGATATGAGTTAAAAAACAATATATACAATTCCTCACGATCGAGAAAAATTGTATATATCTGTGTATGCATTACCTTTATGTTTTAACCATGGACATTTGTCGGTTCGTTAGTAGTTAATAATTGTAGCATTTCGTTAGGAGTTAATCCATTTAATCCGCAGTGTTCTAAGTTATTGTATTCCATATCTAATATTGGTTTAATCCATCTAAACTTTTCTTCTTTAGTTGATTTGGGCATAGTTTTCATATGCTCCCAGATTAGCAGAAAAGTGCAATATGTGTGTATACATTACCCAAATCCTTGACAAGTGACTTTTATATATTCAATTCCAAAGAACCTTACAAAAAGAAAAAGGACTTGGACTTTAGTAGTGTTGTGAGTGTTATTAAGAATCTTATGGATTGCTGCGTGGAATTGGATGCTGTCCCAAGTATTGCTTTTACCGGAGGAGATCCACTCTTGAGAGGAGATTTCTTCTTGATTTTGGACGCTGTGAACAGAGAAGCGAGAAGAAGCCATTTTAACAAAGTGAATATAGATGTCATGGGTAATCCTTTTCACCTTAATGCAGAGAGCGCAAGGAAATTAAGAGAAGAAGGCGTAGGAAGATATCAAATAAGCATAGACGGATTAAGGGAAAAGCATGATGTCATTCGCATGAAGGGAAGCTTTGATAAATCATTGGCTTCTATCAAAGTTCTGAAAAATGCAGGCATAAAAGTTCACGTAATGTTTACCCTGAGCAGATTAAATGTGAATGATTTTCCTGCGGTTGTTAAATTGTTGGTGGATTACGAAGTTGATGCTTTTAGTTTTGCGCGACTAGTTAGACCAGAATTGATGTCAATAGACGATTACAAGAGAAATTCATTTTCTCCTCTGGAATACAAAAATTTTTTGCGAAAAACATACAATTTGTACAGGGAGTTAACCAACAAAGGATATAAAACAACTTTTCCCCTAAAAGATCATCTTTGGAAACTCTTTTTGTATGAGCAAAAGATTTTTTCTCCGGATATTGATTCTGGTGAAAAAGTGATTTACGGTGGTTGTGGCTTAGGGATAGCTAACTTTTCTATCTTGTCGGATGGCACCGTTTATGCCTGTAGGCGTTTCCCAAGTTTCATAGGTAGAGTTCCAGAAGAAAGGCTGATAGACATTTTCATAAAATCTCCCAAACTAAATCATTATAGACAAGTTGAGAATTTTGTGAAGTGTAAAAAATGCGAATTGTTGAATTACTGCAGGGGTTGTGGCGCGGTTGCCTATGGTTACTCGGGTTCGTTTTTTGACCCGGATCCTCAGTGTTGGAAAACGATTGATTAGATGGTACAATGGAGGTAGGTGAACCCTACCTCCATTCTTATGTTTAAATTTGGAACAAAACCGAATAAGAAGGTTGAAGAATTAGCTGGAATATTGCCTGCGAATGGCAATATTTTAGATTTGGGTTGCGGGGCTGGCGGGAATAGCATATTTTTAGCTGAAAAGGGTTTTAGCGTTACTTGTGTGGACAAGGATAGCGAGGTCATTTCTGTGATAAAGCAGAATTATCCGAATATTAGTGCCATCAATAAAAGCATTTTCGATTTTGATTTTCCTGAGAATAAATACGATTTAATTTTGGCTTTGAATGTTTTAAACTTTTTCAAGTTAAGGGATATAAAAACAATAATAGATAATACAATAAAATCATTAAGAGAAAATGGATTACTTTATATGCAGGTCTTTTCTATAAATGATCCATCGTATAATAAATTTTTAGAAATAGCAGAAAAAACAGGAGAGGAAAATACTTTTTATAGTAAAAAGACGCAGAGTTTTAATCATTTTTTTACAAAAGGAGAAATATCAGAATTATTTTCTCAAAATGAAATATTAGAATTAAGCGAATTTTCTATTAAGGATAATCATCTGCCTCAAGGCAAACATGAGCATAGTATTATTAGGACATTGGTGAAGAAATGATTATGGAATTAAAACAATAAATAAAAATCATGCTAAACAAACTTCTTATTAAATCAATTATTTCAATGGCTGAAAAAGACCAAAAAAACCAGATTTGGTGCACTGAAAATCCAAGACAAAAAGAAGGCAGGGCAAAAAATAAAAGAAATAGACAAATTAAATACCCGCAAAGCCAAAGAATTTTTTTATGTTGAGAATTTATAATCTTTTTTCCTGATTTCGTAAAATCTGATAGATTTTCGACTAATTGTGTTCTATAATTTAATTATGTTTTATGTTTATGTTTTAAGAAGTATTGATAAAGGCAATTTGTATACAGGTTACACGATTGATTTAAAAAACCGATTAAACGAGCACAATCAAGGCCATGTTCGATCAACAAATTAGTAGATTTTAGACTAATTTTATTAAATTGCTTCGACTAGAGTCGAAGCAGTCCAAAATTCACTAAGGGGTTGACAAAAGCATTTCTTCGGAGTAGAATATAGGTATAAGGAGGATAAGATGAAAAAGAAGTTTTGCTTGATTGGTTTGTTTCTGTTCTTTGCGTTCTTTACAACTGCTTGCTATAAAAACCCGGACAATCCCGAACCCCCGGCTAAAAAGAAAAAATGGTGGACTCTTCAATTAAAGTATACCCGTCCGCCTGGCAGCATTTTATATCCAGACATGTTAGACAGGTTGGTTGCTGCTGACTTTTTCGCTGCTACTGATTGGGGGAATTCGTCAATTGTTTTTATGTTTCTGCCTTGGGAGAGGATAGATGACTATCATTGGTCTTGGAGCGAACCGCAAAGTGTTCCGGATAATGAAGATGGTCCTCTTTTTGCCATGACTGGTATGGATTGGGCAAGATGGGATGGAGATTTAAACCACATGGATATGACCATTGTCGGGGCCAGGTTCTTTGTTCGGGTTATGGAAACAGGATTTGAAAAAGAGCTGCTCAATGTGGTTCCGAGCACCCGGCGCAATATAACAAATCATGGCCCGAACTCAATGATGGTTCTTTTTCGTCTCCTGAAAAATGGAACAATCACAGATAATTAGCAGGCAGCAAGAGGAGTTGTTGACAGCAATAACTCCTCTTTTTTATTTATTCTTGGCATATTCAGAAAGTAATCGAAGAAAAGAAACTATACTACAATCCAATAAAAACAGCTAAGATTACGAGAAGAAGGAAGAATTCACAGAAGAAGAAACGAATCACAGAATTGCAATTGAACAAACTGCCTTTTTA
>DATKZC010000006.1:0-5542 GCA_035528175.1 Minisyncoccota bacterium | reverse complement strand
TCTCCTTACCCATCAGTCCAAAAATAATCACAACGATTATTATCGCAATCGCTGCGCAGACGATAATTAAAATTTGTTTCTTTTCCATTTTATTTAGTAAATATCATTCCCCAGTGGTATTTATCAACTAAAATATCTTTTTTGAAAATTAATCCGTTCTCTTCGACCAGTTTTTTAATATTTTCTATTGGCACAATTAATTCTTTGGACGGTCCCAATGGCTGGTTTGCACACCAATCTATAATTGCCAATTCTCCGTTTTTTTTCAGGGCCCTGACCGCTTCTTTTATTATACCAGATTTATTATCTGACTGAAATAAAATATTGGATAATAAAATTAAATCCATTGAATTATTATCCAGTCCCGAACTGTTTAAAACCTCTAAATTACAACGCCTGACCACAATATTAAAAAGCCCTTCAACCTTCGCTTTGCTGCGTACAGATTCGAGAGCTGAATCCAAAATGTCTAGAGCATATACTTTGCCTTGTTCAAAAACCATTTTAGCCATTGGAATCACAAAATAACCCGCTCCACAACCGAAATCAACAACCTGCATTCCTTTGGCAATATTTAGTTGTTTTATAGTTTCCTCTGGATTAAGAAAACCGCCTGTACCTAATGTCATAAATTTGAAATTATAATTCCTACCTACCGGTAGGCAGGTTAAACGCACGCGATTGAGGCGACTTTGTCTTTATCGGCTAATTTCATAATTCTTACTCCTTGCGTTACTCTTCCCAATTTAGAAATATTCTTGATGCTTGTCCTAATAACATTGCCTTTTTCTGATGTAATAATTAAATCCTCTGCTTCCGGTGTAATCATCCTGATTCCGATCAATGAACCGGTTTTTTCAGTAACATTGGCTGCCTTTATACCAACGCCTCCGCGACGCTGGACTTTGAAATTATCAACCGGCGTTCTTTTGCCATAACCATTAGAACTCACCACTAAAATATCCGGATTTAATTTTTTTGTATTAGCAGTAATTATTTCCATCCCTACAACCGCATCTGTAAATTCTTCCTTGTCTTTAGATTTTATCACTCTTAATTTTACACCTCTCACGCCAATAGCATTCCTGCCCATTGGTCTCAAATCTTTTTCTGAAAACTTTATTGCCTGACCCAATTTTGTCACTAGCATTATTTCATCATCGCCATGCGTTATTTTTACCCATTTTAAATCATCGCTTTTATCCAAGGTAATCGCCGCCATTCCACCTTTTCTGATATTTCTAAATTTATCAATCTCTGTCTTTTTTATTATACCCTTTTTTGTAACCATTGCCAAAAATTTTGACTGAATATTGTTTCCATTGGTGCCTTTCTTTTCCCGTTCCAACGGCACTACTGCGCTGATTTTTTCTTCTGAAGACAACCCCAAAATATTCACAATTGCCCTACCCCTGGAAACTCGGGTTGCTTCCGGAATCTCATAGGCTTTGGTCTGAAAAACTTTTCCTTTATTGCTGAAAAAAAGCAAATCGTCATGCGTTGAACAGACAAAGAAGTGCTCAACAAAATCCTCTTCTTTTGTTTTAATACCAACTATTCCTTTGCCTCCGCGATTCTGGGCGCGGTATGACTTAGGGTCAACTCTTTTAATATAACCAGTATTAGTGACTGTAACAATTATTTCTTGGTCTGCTATTAAATCTTCTTCGGCAAATTCTCCGACTTTTGACGTAAATACTTTTGTCTTTCTCTCGTCTCCGTATTTCTGTTTAACTTCCAACAATTCATCTTTGACTTTTCTCAAAATCTTTTTAGGATTAGCTAAGATATCTTCAATTTCTTTTATCAGTTTTAATTTCTCTTCTAATTCATCAAGAATTTTCTTTCTCTCTAGCCCGGCCAATGTCTGAAGCCTCATTTCTAAAATTGCACTTGCCTGAATCTCGGTCAGTTTGAATATTTTCATCAATCCAAGTTTTGCATCTTCGCGGTCCTTGGATTTTTTAATCAACTCAATTACTTTATCAATGTTTTTAAGCGCTTTGGCCAAACCTTCTAATATATGGACTCTTTCTTTTGTTTTAACCAATTCAAATTTGTATTTTCTGGTTACAACAATCTGACGGTGTTCAATAAACTGGGCCAGCACTTGTTTCAATGACAAAGTTTGTGGCTGAATTCCTTCGGTCAATGCCAGCATATTTAAATGAAAAGTCTTCTGGAGTTCTGTATATTTGTATAATTTATTTAAAATTTTCTGCGGGAAAGCGTCGTTTTTTAATTCAATCACAATTCTTATTCCGTCTTTATCGGATTCATCACGAATATCTCTTATACCTTCTAGTTTTTTCTCTTTTACTAAATCAGCGATTTTTTCCAGCAAGGTTGATTTATTGGTTTGATAAGTTAATTCCGAGATAATTATTCTGAATTTGCCTTTTTCTTCAATAATATCTATTTTCGCCCTGTTTAATATGGGTCCTTTGCCAAAAACGTATGCTTGAATTATTTCTTTTTTATTGTAAATTTCTCCGCCAGTCGGAAAATCCGGCCCTTTGATAAATTGAAACAAATCTTCAACAGTGGCCTTGGGATTATCAATTAAATGATTTGTGGCATCAATTACTTCTGTCAGATTATGAGGCGGAATACTGGTTGCCATGCCAACAGCAATGCCCAGCGTCCCATTTAAAAGAAGCTGGGGAATACGTGAAGGCAGAACTTTCGGCTCTACGCGAGTATTATCATAATTGGGAATAAAATCAATAGTATCTTTTTCGATGTCTTTAAGCATTTCTTCGGCAATCGGAGTTAAGCGGGTTTCAGTATAGCGCATAGCAGCAGCATTATCCCCATCAACCGAACCAAAATTTCCCTGACCATCCACCAATGGATATCTCATTGCAAAATCCTGCGCCATTCTAACCATAGAATCGTAAACAGCCATATCACCATGCGGATGATATTTACCTAATGTTTCTCCGACAACCGTCGCTGATTTTCTGTATTTGGCGCCGGAAGACAATCCCATATCGTGCATAGCATATAAAATTCGGCGGTGGACTGGTTTCAATCCATCGCGTACATCAGGCAATGCCCTGGCCACGATAACACTCATCGCATAATCCAAATAGGATTCCTGCATTTCCTCGGTGATTTCCTTCAATTCAATATTTTTCTTCGGGCCTTCGCTTATGTCCTGGTTGCCTTTATTTTCTTTATATTTATTATTGTCCTGTTTCTCCTTCATTTATTTGATCTTTAACATTTTTAAAACTTGCTTCCAATTTTTGTTTAAGCAAAGAAAAATCTTTGCCTATACTTTCAAATAAAGATGGAATTTTTGTATCTCCGATGCTTTGTTCAACTTTTTTGGTATCCAAATTGCGGGAAAAAGAAAAAAGCCAAATTATTATAATAATTATCATTATACAAATACTTGCTACCCACACAATCAAAACTCTGGTTTTTTTTGGCTTTTTTTGCAAATTATTTATAAAACTCATAATGGTTTCATTACCACTACTTTCATATCCTCTCCTAAATCAAGTTTTTTGACATCAAACTCGTCTACTATCTCTTGCTGAACTCCGATTTCTTTCAAAAAATCATCAACTTTTTCCAGTTTGATATTTATGCCTGGTATTTTATAGTGCATTGGGATTGCAATGCTCGGCTCAATCTGATTTATAATCTTAACTGCCCCTTCTCCATCTATGGTCCACGTCCCGCCGACCGGAACCATTAAAATATCGATTTCTCCCATTTTATCCAACTGCTCATCAGTTAATTCTTTCTGTCCCAAATCACCTAAATGGCAAATCTGCATATTTTCTGCTTCAATTACATATATTGTGTTCACGCCGTTTTCGCTGCCCTCAGAATTGTCATGATAAGAATATATGCCTTTAATTGGAACCCCCTTAGTATCGTATTCACCCGGGCCATTAATCACAAATGGCGTGCCACTCACAGTTTTCAGGTTGTTATGATCATGGTGATTATGAGTAATTAAAACAATATCAGCTCCGCCGCGCGGAGGATTTAATCCTGTCTCTTTATCAAATGGATCAATAAGTATGGTAATTTTCCCGCCATTATTAGATTTAACCAAAAGCTTAAAACAGCTTTGGCCATGCCAAGTAATTTTCATATTTTAATTATAGCATAAAAAAAGCGGAGTGAATACTTGCCAAAAAAATAAACATGTTTTATACTTTTAAAATATGAAAACAGAAGTTAAAAATTCACCATTAATGCAAAAACTCTTTGACCAAGAGATTTTTAACATTCCCAAAACCGGAGATGTTATTGAGAGCAAGGTTGTTGCTCTAAAACCAAGTATTATTTATCTTGATTTGGGTAATTTTAAAAACGGGGTAATTCTAGGAAGTGAAATCAAAAAGCACCCTTTCGAATTTAAGAATGTTAAATTAAATGACATTCTAATGGTAAAAATTATTTCCATTGATAATGAAGATGGCTATGTCGAAGTTTCCCTGCTTAAGGCTGGCGAAGAAAAAACTTGGAAAGGTTTAAGAGAAAAATTAGAAAAAAATGAAATTATTGATGCTATAGTTACTAAGGCAAATAAAGGCGGATTAATGATAGAAGTTAATGGAATTGAAGCATTTATGCCTGTTTCTCAATTGTCTTCATCCCACTATCCGAGAGTTGAAGGCGGAGATAAAACAAGAATCCTTTCTGAATTGAACAAACTAATCGGCCAGACGCTTAAATTAAAAATAATCGATGTTAACCAGCGGGAGAAAAAAATAATTGTTTCAGAAAAAGCGACCGAAGAAAAGAAATTAAAAATTGCTTTGGAAAAATATAAAATCGGAGATACGATTGAAGGGATTATCACCGGCATTGTTGATTTCGGCGCGTTTATAAAATTCGACGACTTGGAAGGATTAATCCATATTTCTGAAATAGACTGGCAGATTATTGATAATCCGAATGAAATCTTTGAAGTTGGCGACAAAGTTAAAGCCAAAATAATTGAAATTGATGGAGATAGAGTTTCTTTGTCAACCCGGGCATTAAAAGAAAATCCCTGGGCCAAGGTTGAAGAAAAATATCAGGCAGGACAAGCAATTAAAGGGACTGTTACAAAATTCAATCCTTTTGGCGCTTTTGTAAAATTAGATAAAAATATCCAGGGCTTAGCGCATATTTCCGAATTCGGTACTGAAGCCAAAATGCAGGAAACATTAAAACTCGATAAAGAATACAATTTTAAAATCTTGTCTATTAAGCCATCAGAGTACAGAATGGCTTTGAAACCAATAATCGAATAAATTAAAAGTTTATAAAAATCTGTCAACTGTTTTAACCATGGACATTTGTCGGTTCGTTAGTAGTTAATAATTGTAGCATTTCGTTAGGAGTTAATCCATTTAATCCGCAGTGTTCTAAGTTATTGTATTCCATATTTCAAATGTGGATTTTTTGTTTTAATTCGTTAAGATTTTTAAACGTATTTCGTTCGTAAAACATCTCTTGATCTGTTCTGTGGCTACGTTCGACCTTGCCGTTTTGCGCTGGCTTACCGGGATCAATCAGATAGTGGATAATG
>DATKZC010000005.1:0-16519 GCA_035528175.1 Minisyncoccota bacterium | reverse complement strand
TTACTCCGAATACTGATTTATTTAACCAAAACCTTACTGAATGGCTGATTGAATACAACTTTTACAGGCCTCATCAGGCATTAGGCTACCGGACGCCCATTGAAACATCAAAAGTGTCACCTATGTGGTCATCTTGTACATTATCTTGACAGAATCATTTTTTAGGAGTAGAATATAGACATAGGAGGTACAAAATGTACTTTAAAAAAATGTTTGTGATTTTTGCGGTTTTGTTCTTTGTTTTTTTTACGGCTGCTTGCTACAAATCCGAGGATGTTCAGCCCCCGGCTGAACGAAAGTATTTCAATATTCAAATCAAGTATGAAAGACCCCCTGGTTCAATTTTGGCGCCAGACGAAGTAGATACGGTAGTTGCTGTTACGGTTTTTGAGGGTACCAATTGCAGAAATTGTCGTAGGTTTAATTTTGAATTTTGGGACATGATAGACGATTATCATTCTGATTGGAGCGAACCCCAATTGATGCCTGATAATGAGGATAGTTCAAACTATCTTATCTATTGTATGTATGGACAGGACTGGGCAAGAAGGGACGGTGTTCAGAACAATACAATAATTGTGGGAGATATCTTTTATATTAGGGTGCAGGAAACCGGATTTACAAAACGGCTGACCAACATTATCCAAATAGGATATGCTAGAAAGGTTCTTTGGCGGTTACTCAAAGATGGCACAATCACAGACGATTGAGGCAGCAAGCAGCAAAAGGAGTTATTGACACATAACTCCTCTTTTCTTTTTATTTATCTCTGCTTTATTTTTCAATAATGAAAATACTGGTCAGAGGAAATTGCGTGCCATTTTTGATATTATCAGAAATGTTTGTTGCCGAAGCGATGTTGATACTATCTCCAACTTTTAAATCGCTCAATTTAAGCACAGTTTCTTCTGGATAAACCGGCTTGGTTTTGTCTTCTATTTCAGCTGGGAATTTCAATCCGACTATTTTTGTTTGATCGGTAACTGATGCCTCTACTGTTCCCTTTATAGGTTCTCCGCTAGCTGCGGGAATTAAACCTTCAAGAGTCAGAACTTTATCATCAATATTTTTAATTACGGCCGAAAACCCGTAAATTTCTTGTGCGATTTCGACGTTTTTTAACGATTTGTTGTCGCTAGTATTATTTGTTCCGTTTTGTTTGCCGGGCTTAGTAATTATGACTGCAATAACAATAACAATTATCACGACAATCGCTGATATTAAAAGAATTTTTTTGTTCATGTATTTAGAGCAAATTAATTATTATTTTTTAATAATATTATAATTATATCAAATAAAATAATTACAAGCAAGGGGTTGACTTTTTTATTCTTTAGGAGTACTGTAAAAACAGGAAAATAAGATACTCTTTAGCACTTTAACCCTGTGCCTAAAAAGTTTTTAATTTTAGGGTTGGGAATAAATATAAATTAGTGGTTGAACCTTTAAAAAATCTCTGTTCCTTAGTATAAGGTGCAGGGTTAACATATATAAATTCTGTATGGAATTCTAAGATTCTAAAATAAAAGGAGGTAAGAAAGATGGACGTAATATGGAATTTAACAAGAGCATGCCCTTGGGACTGTGCAATTTGTTGTGTTTCTGGATTTCATGTTTGCAATACAACCGAATACCTCGTTCAATCGGGCGCAAAAGAAAAAGGCGAGGAACTTACCTTGGCTGAAAAATTAGCAGTGTTAAAAATCTTAGCTGATAGAGATTTCGAAATTGATTTTTCTGGTGGTGATCCTCTATATTATGATGAGGATTTTCGGGTAGTGGAACAAGCTACTTACTGGTTACCATCTAGAAAAATTGGTGTTAGTATGACAGGTAGTAAAATTACTGACGCCAAACTTGAACTTCTAGAAAAGATTAGCGTAGTAGAGTTTACATTAGACAACCCGCCGGAGGTAGAAAATCCTTTTCGTCCTCGCGGATATAATCTTGCATCAATGGTTGCAATGAAAAAGTGTATTGCTACGGGAATAAAAATAAGAGCAGTTACAGTTCTTTATCCAGTTACGATGACCGAGAAAAATCTTGAAAGCGTGTATCGTTGGCTGTGCGAAAACGGTATTTCGGAATGGGAATTATTAAGATTTTATCCGGTAGGAAGAGCCACTAAACTTGCAGAACTTACTCCCTCTAATCAAGAATATCTAAAAGCAATGAGGTTTTTACGAGGATTACACGGCTTTACAAAGATTTTCTTCCAGCACTCACTCAGAATATTGGAAGGAATTATAAAGTGTCCTGCGGTAGTAGATTCAATCGGTATTCTTCCCGACGGACAAGTAATAGCTTGTGCTTGGGCGATTGATGAAAACTGCCGTCCTTTTAAGGGATTTCGTCTTGGTAAATTGCCAGAAGATGATCTAGATGAAATTCTGAAAAAGGCAGTAAAAATTTCAGATTATCCTGAAAGGACAAAATTTTGCCGGACAATTGCCCATATTCAAAAAGACAACAAAGGTGAGGTAAAATAATATGAAAATCAATACTATTCAATGTAAAACCCTGCTAACCAAAAGCAGACTGCCAGAAGCAGATTATTGTATCAATCCTTATGTTGGTTGTTTGCACGCTTGTGTTTACTGTTATGCCCGTTTCATGAGAAGGTTTACTGGCCATGACGAATCGTGGGGGCATTTTCTTGATGTCAAAATAAATGCTCCTGAAGTTTTAACAAGAGAATTAGCCAGAAAGCCAAAAAGAGGCGTGGTGCTTTTAGGAAGTGTCACTGACGCCTACCAACCAGTTGAGCAGAAGTATCGTCTTACCAGGGCAATTCTGAAAATCTTGCTTCAGCACGATTTTCCAGTTTCTGTTTTGACTAAGTCTAATCTCGTTGTTCGGGATTTAAACTTATTCAAACAGTTCAGTAAATGCGAAGTTGGTTTAACTGTCACGACGACAAATCAAGAAATTGCTCGTAACTTTGAACCTCATTCTTCTACGTCTCAACAAAAGATAAAAGCTCTCGAAATTCTTCATCGGAGTGGTATTACCACTTACGCCTTTATCGGACCAATTCTGCCCGAATTGACTGACCTTGAAGCCATTTTTGTAGCCATTCAAGGTAAAGTTGATTTTATAATGGTGGAGAATTTGAATATGAAATGCGGAAACCGGCAAGACATTCAAGGTATTCTAAAGAAAAAATATCCCCATTACTTGCCGCTTTATCAATCAGGATTTGATAAAAAATATTGGGATAAGATTGAAGAGCAGTTACGAGTGCTGAGTAAAAAATTTAACATATCACTGAAAGGTTTCTACCGACACTAAGGAGGATATAGTACATTTAGGCCGCTAATACTTAGGGTTAGCGGCTTTTTTCTTTACAATATTGCTAATATTTTGTATTCTTAAAATAGATATGAATATAAAACAATTAAGTAAATTTTTAGTGAAAGCTAAAATTAACACATATACTTCAAGTGGAGAGGGCGGAGAGAAAGTTCTTCCTGATGGGAGTAAAGAATTTGAATTTACAGAAGGAGAGTTCAAATACAGAGATAGATATTTTGGGTTAAATTTTTTCGTTGGCGAGGAAATTATTTGGAAAAGTGGAAAAACAGTTTGGGGTATGAATTATTACGGAAAAATTGTCTCACAAACTGTCTCTCCGAGGCAAATTTATCAATTTCTTCAAGAGACATTGAAAAGAATTCCAGAAAACAAACCATTCAGAGGACCTTACAGATTTAAAAAAGATAATTTTAAATATTTTAATAAAACAAAGGGAACGGTAGAAAAATTTGAAGGAGAGGAAATGATTTTCCATAAAGGAAAATCAGTATATAAATTGATTTATCATGGTGGAATAATAAAAGAAAAATAACTTTACTTTAGTTTGTTGCTGTTTTTTTTCTTCAGCAGTAAAAACAGCAAAGGCTCTGCCTCAGGACTTCATGGAGCTAAAATCCGCCAAATGTGTGTAGATATTACCATTTAGTTCAATAAGTAAGTGCAACACTTCTGGTAAAATAGAGGTGTATGCAATACAAACAATTATCAATAGAAGAGCGTGAGTTAATACAATTAGGTCTCTGGCAAAAGAAATCCATAAGAACAATTGCCAAGGAACTATATCGAAATGTCAGCACAATATCTAGAGAAATTAACAAAAACCAAGACTCCATAGGAAGACACACATATATTCCTCGTGCAGCCCATAATAGAGCTTTAACTAAAAGAAAAAGCAGAGGCAGGCAAAATCGATTAAAGAACGACATCATTCGTAAATATGTAGTTACAGAATTAAAGAAACGAACATCTCCCGAGCAAATAGCAGGCAGAATAAGTAAAGAACATCCAAATCAATCCATATCTCATGAAGCAATTTATCAATTCATATACGCTCAAATCCATCGTGATGGCTGGGGTTTGTTAAGACCTGGATGCCAAGATTTACGTTCATACTTACGTAGAAGAAAGAAACGCAGAACCCACAAAGGAATGAGACGTTGCCAAAAGATGTCCATTGAAAGAGGATTATCTATAGATTTACGTCCTAAGATTGTTAATCGCAGAGTACGTGTAGGAGATTGGGAATCAGACACAGTGGCATCAAAAGATAATGGCATAGGGATTAATACATTAGTTGAAAGAAAAACAGGAATCGTATTTATTACAAGATTAGAAGATAAAACATCAAGAGCAACCGTATCAGCTATAGAAAGTAGAATTAAATATTTACCAAATAGATTAAAACAAACAGCAACTTTTGATAATGGACCAGAGAATCAGAAATGGCAGGAAATCGAAGAAAGAACAGGTCTCAAATGTTTTTTCGCTCATCCTTATTGTTCTGGTGAACGGGGAACCAATGAGAACACTAATGGATTAATCAGAGATTATTTTCCAAAGAAAACTGATTTTAATACAATTACAGATGAACAATTACAGAAAGTTGAAAGCTTACTTAATAATCGACCCAGAAAACGGTTTGGATGGTTAACTCCTTTAGAAGTATTTTCAAAAGAATTAAACAAGTTTAATATTAGTATTAATATACCAAGTGTTGCACTTGTAGATTGAATTCACACCTTTACCTATTGACAAATCAGAATAAATGTGATAATATTATAATATAGGAGGTGTACCTTGTTAAACCAACCCTACGCTTTTCAATCAGGAAAGCATCAAGGCAAAGCCATGGAATTGATGATGTTTGACGACTACGGCTGGCTGGTTTGGTTTTTCAATAAACTGAATTCTGAATCGCAAACAGGGAAAAATGCAGCGCATCGCCATCTGGAAGAACTTCTTGAAAAAGGAGAAAATCGCCAGCCAAAAAAAGTCTGTCTGCAGTGCGGCCGAAAGCCAGTAAAGTACTTTTCTGTATTTTGGGGTTATGACGGAGCATTTTCCGCAGGAACGCATTATACTTGCTGCGAGGACGAAAAATGCAAGCAAGCTTTGCGTGAAGAGGCCGCTGGCAATCACATTGAATTTCTTCCTTTTAAATTTTCTACAATGAGAAGATTTTACTCAAAAGCGGACAAGAGGAGAATTACAGATTTATTCAAAAAAGTTTTCGAGTTGCCAGAGCGTCTGACCCGTCAAGTCGCGTGTCAGTTCTTTTGTGAATAACATGGCTAAGCCTTTTTGGGTCCCGATGACCAATTGTCGGGACCCAAATTTTTTACCCAAATTTTTTACAAACAATTTGCTATTGATTTTTTTTATGCTATAATAAAATCCTATGACAAAAGTAATTCATCAAAGAGACAAGTGCATTGGCTGCGGAACCTGCGTGGCGGTCTGCCCGGCTTTTTGGCATATGGGCGATGACGGAAAAGCCAGTTTAAAGGATGCTAAAGATGTTGGAGAAGGAAGGTTTGAATGCGAATGCGAAGATTGCGGATGCTGCAAAGAAGCAGCTGCTTCCTGTCCAGTGCAGATTATCACCGCAGAATAAGATAAGGGCTATTTAAGGTCCTTGCCCCTCGGCACCCTCACAGGTGCGGGGGGTTTAAATTTTAATAAAAGTGTGTTAGGATAAAGAAAATTATGACAATAGAAAAATTAGAATCTTTAGAACAAAAAGAGGAAGTCCCTGAATGGGATAGCCTGATTGATAAATGGATTGAAGATAAAGTCCAGAAGCAGATGGATAGATTTAAAATTTCTGACAGAAAAGAAGCCGAAGAAATCGTAAGAGATAAATTTAAAAAAGTTTTCCCCCGAGTTTTTGATAAGTTTGCTGTCCATGGCATAAGATCGCGAGATGGGAAAATTAAACAATATACAGATTTAGACGGAAATGTTTGTTTGAAACTGCTTGAATTAGCCGGTTTTGAAATTAAAACCAAAGGCGCGGATGCAAATGTTTCTTTTATTGATTTTAATCAGCGATTAGAAGGGGTTGTGCATATGGATGTTGGTCAATACGATGGAGTTGCGCTTTTAGAAAACACGGAGCAGGGTTTAAATAAGTTGGAACTTTCTGATGAAAATGCCTTAAAAGAAAAAACGAAAGAAGGTTTGAAATCACCTTTTTCGGAATTGGGGATGATTATTGACCATCATCCAGAAGGGGCACCGTCAACAGCAGGAATGGTTTATAAAATTATTAATAAATTAGGTCTTTTTAAAGATAATAAACAAGTAGAGGAAATCGGTCAAAATGGTCTTAAGAAAATAAGAAAAATGGTCCAGTTTATTGATATTATTGACAGCAAGGGTTATCAGGAAACAGGGAAAGCGGAAAATTGGGATAAATCTGACAGGACAGTTCTTGGATTGCATAGATTTATGAATGGCGATACTTTGTTAAAGTTTTTTATGGAAGATGGAGATTATAATCGGCCATTACTCGATAGCCAATTAGAAAGATACGGATTAATACGTGAAATAGAAAGAAACGGCAGAAAAGAAATAGTTAATAGACAAAAAGAGCAGAGAGAGATTATAGATATTTCGAACCAAAGAATAAAAGAATTAAGAAGTGCAGGATACGAAATTGATACTAAAATCGGCAAGATGATAATTGATCCTGACAATAGGATTCCCGGAGGCGCAGCTGCCACTCAATCTGTTGGCGCTGGTTACTTGAAATGGGTTCCTCAAAATAGAACATTTTTTATGTTTTCTCCGGCAGTACTGGATAAAAGTTTTTCCGAGATCGGCACAGTCACAAGAAAACATTTATGTCTACTGCCGCAGGGGCAAAAAAATAGCAAATTGAAACTAAAAACCATTATAAACAAGATAGGTGGAATTGTTTCTCCTGGGAGCGGTTTAGAGCATTATTTAAAAACAAGAGATTAGATTTATGCCCTTGTAGCTCAACGGATAGAGCAATTCCGTCCTAAGGAAGGGATAGGGGTTCAATTCCTCTCAAGGGCACCGAGTTAAACTCGGTTAAATAAGGGCCTGTAGTCTAACAGTAAAACACATCCATGGCATGGATGAGTCAGGGGTGCGACTCCCCTCAGGTCCACTACTATGTCGGGAAATCAACAATTCATTATTGACGGCGGATATTCTTTAAAGGGGAGAATTCGCTTAAGCGGGGCGAAAAATGCGTCAACCAAAATGTTGATTGCTAGTTTATTAACTGACGAAGAATGTATTTTTGAAAATTGTCCTGATTTGAACGATGTGCGTATAACTGCTGAAATTTGCGAAATGGTAGGCAGTAAAATTGAAAAGAAGGAAGGAATTTTAAAAATCAAAACCGCAGAAATTATTAATCATCGAGTCAAAGAATTAAACAGGAAAAACCGTATTTCGATTTTAGCGCTATCGCCATTATTGCATCGTTTTGGGAAAGCCGAAGTGCCGATTGTCGGCGGAGATAAAATCGGCCCGCGGCCGGTAAATTTTCACATTAATGCTTTGAAAGAAATGGGCGCGGAGATAGAAGAAATAGGAGATAGTTATGTAGCAAAAACAAATGGATTAAAAGGTGTAAATATTGAACTTCCCTATCCGAGTGTTGGCGCAACTGAAAATATAATTTTGGCAGCAGTTTTGGCAAAAGGCAGGACAAAAATTTCCAATGCTGCTGTTGAGCCGGAAATTATTGATTTGATAAAATTATTGCAGAAAATGGGCGCGATTATAGAATTGGGGACAGACAGGAAAATTTGCATTGAGGGCGTTGAAAAGCTTCATGGCGCAAGCCATTATATTATTCCCGACAGGAATGAAGCTGTCTCTTTTGCAATTATGGCAATTGCAACCAATGGCGACATTTTTATTGAAGAAGCGCAGCAGGAAGTTTTAATCACTTTTTTAAATACAATCAGAAAGATTGGAGGGGAGTTTAAAGTTGAGAAAGACGGGATTAGATTTTTCAGGGACGGAGACTTAAAGCCGATTGAATTGGAAACTGATACTCATCCCGGCTATATGACTGATTGGCAGCAGCCCTTAGTTGTTCTTTTAACCCAAGCGAACGGGATTTCTGTGATTCACGAAACAGTTTATGAAGACAGATTTGGCTATACTGACGAATTGCGCAAAATGGGCGCGGAAATTACAGTGTTTTCGAAATGTTTGGGAGAAATCCTTTGTCGTTTTAATGGCAAAAATCATCCGCACAGCGCAATAATCAAAGGTTCGACTCCGCTTAAAGGAATTGAAATGGAGATTTGTGATATTCGCGCAGGATGCGCGCACGTGATTGCTTCATTAATTGCATCCGGCCAGTCTAAAATTTCTGGTATCGAGCATCTCGAACGTGGCTACGAAAATTTTGAGAAAAAATTATTAAGTTTGGGAGCGAAAGTAAAAAGAATTTAATTTGGAGAGTTGGCAGAATGGTAATGCGCTCGCCCCGAAAGCGAGTGGGAGAAATCCCTTGCAGGTTCGAGCCCTGCACTCTCCGAAGCATAAAACTTATGACACAATTTTTAAACAACAATTTAATTTTAATCATAGCCATTTTGATAGTGGTTGATATTGTTTTGATTTTCCTGTTTTTAAAAACACGCAAGAAAATTAAGATTTTTATGAAAGGCGCGAAGGTGATGGATGTTGAAGAAGTGGTGATGGAGCAGAATAAAATCATCAAAGAAGTGAAAAATGACATTAAGAAACTTTACGACCACAATAAAGAACTTCAGAAAATCTGCGATATTTCAATTACCAAGGTCGGTGTTGTGAGGTTTAATCCATTTAAAGATACGGGTGGAGATCAGAGCTTTGTTATTGCATTATTAGACGCCAATAATGACGGGTTGGTTTTGTCATCACTTTACACTCGCGAAGGCACAAGAGTTTACAGTAAACCAATTAAAGCAGGGAAATCAATAAATTATAATTTATCAGAAGAAGAGAAAGAAGCAATTAAAAAAGCAATTAAATGATAAAGAATAAAAACAATCAAAATCTTGTGTCTAGACCACCAATTGTGGTTGTTTTAGGCCATGTTGACCATGGCAAAACCACTTTATTAGATACAATCAGAAAAACTAATGTGGTTGCCAAAGAATCAGGTGGGATTACTCAGCATATCGGCGCATATCAGATTAAATACAAAGGCAAACTGATTACCTTTATTGATACTCCTGGGCACGAGGCATTTTGCCAGATGCGTTCAAGGGGCGCGAAAACAGCCGATATTGCGATTTTGGTTATTGCTGGCGAAGAAGGAGTAAAGCCGCAGACAAAAGAAGTTATTGAGTGCATTAAAAAAGAAGAATTGCCGACAATTGTGGCAGTAAATAAAATGGATAATCCACACGCTAATTTTGAAAAAACAATTGGCGAACTAGAAAAACAAGGATTAACGGTTGAACAAAGAAGCGGGAAAACTCCTGCAATAAAAGTTTCAGCTGTAACCGGAATAGGCATTGACGAGCTTCTGGAAATGATTATTTTACTGGCAGAAATAGAAGAATTAAAGGTTGATATTTCAAAGCCCGCAAGCGGGGTGGTTATTGAATCGTATATGGATTCAAGAAAAGGCGCTACTGCAACTTTTCTTGTATTGGAAGGAATTTTAGAAGTCGGGCAATGGGTTGTTTGTGGAAGCACTTATGGGAAAGTAAAAAATTTAAATGATTTTAAAGGAGAAAAAATTGACAAAGCAGAACCAAGTACGCCGGCAATAGTTATTGGTTTGAATGAGGTGCCAGTTGTGGGAGACATGTTTGGGATTGTTGAAAGCGAGGAAGCTACTAATGCTAAATTAAAAGAAAAATCTGCTAAAAGTTGGAGCGTGCCAGCTGGTCAGCCCGATTCTGAAAGTGTTGACAAGGAGAAAGAAGTGAATGTGATTTTGAAAACCGATGTTCATGGTTCGCTTGAAGCAATTGGCGAAAGTTTGGCAAAATTAGAATTGGGAAATATTGGCCTGAAGATTTTAAAAGCTGATGTTGGCGATATTTCCGAAGCTGATGTTAAATTAGCTTATCCGGCTAATGCAGTAATCATCGGATTCAGGGTTAAAACTTCAAGCGATATTGAGAATATGGCGAAAAGAAGTGGAGTAAAAATCAGGAATTACGATATTATTTATGAATTATTTGAGGGGATTAAAAAAGAAGCCTCCAAATTATTGGAGCTGGAATCCAATAGGGAAGATTTAGGTAAATTAAAAGTCATTGCGATTTTCAGGAGGGAGAAAACGAAAATGATTGTTGGCGGAAAGGTTTCGGACGGGAAAATCGTCAATAAAACCCATATCGATATTATGCGTAATGAGGAGAAAGTTGGCACTGGAAAAATAATCCAGCTTCAGCATAATAAACAAGATATGGCAGAGGTTGAAAAGGGAAGGGAAGCAGGAATTATGTTTGAAGGCGATGCCATAATTGAGGAAGGAGATATTTTGGAGTGTTACCGTATTGAAAGAAAAAAGAGAGAATTATGAAAGATAGAATCAGTAGAGTAAATAGCTTAATACAGCAGAAAATTGCGGAAATACTGCAAAAAGAAATTTTTATTAAAGATATTTTAATCACCGTACAGAGAGTTGATACTTCAAAAGATTTAAAATATGCCAGAATAAAAGTAAGTGTATTTCCTTTCAAGTATTCTGAAGAAGCTTTAAAAATTTTAAAAAAACAATTGCCTAATTTGCAGAGAATTTTAAACAGAGTAATTAAAATAAAATTTGTTCCGAGAATAAGATTTGTATTAGATAAAACCGAAGAAAGAGCAGGCAGAGTAGAAAGAATTTTTAAAAATTTAAAAAATTAAATGCGGGCGAGTGGCGGAATGGTATACGCACAACACTTAAAATGTTGCGAGCTTTGCTCATGAGGGTTCGACTCCCTCCTCGCCCATTTTTAAAGGGCGATTAGTTCACTGGTAGAACGCTTCGTTTACATCGAAGAGGATGGGGTTCGATTCCCTAATCGCCCATTTAACCGGGCAAACATTGGCCAGGTAGCCAAGCAGTAAGGCAAAGGTCTGCAAAACCTTTATACATGGGTGCAATTCCCATCCTGGCCTCATTGAAAAAAATAAAATTCTGTTAGAATAAAAAATATGCCTGGGTAGCTCAGTGGTAGAGCACAGCTCTGAAAAAGCTGGTGTCGGCAGTTCGATCCTGCCCCCAGGCAATTGGAAATGCGGGCGTGGTATAGTGGTTATTATACGTCCTTGCCAAGGACGAGATGGCGGTTCGATTCCGCTCGCCCGCTTCGACTCAGCGAGGTAAACTCGCTCCAAAATAAAAAATCATCGACAATTTTGTCGAGGATTTTTTTATAATACAAATGCGCGGGAGAGGACTCGAACCTCCACGGGATAATTCCCACTAGCTCCTTAGGCTAGCCTGGCTACCAATTACAGCACCCGCGCGAGATTATACAGCAATCTCGGAACGCATCTTGGCTTTCTTGCCAGTTCTTTGCCTCATATAATAAAGTTTGGCGCGCCTGACTTTTGAATGCTTCAGGACATCAATTTTGACAATTGACGGGCAATGCAGAGGGAAGATCTTTTCCACTCCGACTCCCTCGGAAATTTTCCTTACTGTAAATGTTCCTTCCATTCTTTTGCCGTGCTTTTTGGCGATTACCAAACCTTCAAATGCCTGAGTTTTGTCTCCGCCTGCTTTTGTTTTTTCTGCAAGCCTTACGTGAACGCGAACAATATCTCCGGATTTTATTTCCGGGACATCGGTTTTCAAACATTTTTTAGTAAATGCATCTAATTTGTTTGTCATAGTTTTTTTAATATTTTACTTAGTTCTTCTGGTAATTCAGAATAAAACTCTTTTATTCCTCCGTCAAGCAGAGAAAGTTTTAAATATTTAGCATGTAGAAATTGGCGATTTAATCCCTTGATTGTTTTTCGCCTTTTGAATTTATATTTTTCATCGCCAGCAATCGGGTGACCGATTGAAGCGAGATGGACTCTAATTTGGTGGGTGCGGCCGGTTTCAGGAGAAATTTCTAGTAAAGAATAATCAGGAAATTCTTTTATTACTTCATATCTGGTAATTGCTTCTCTTGTTTTCCCGATTGGCGCTGTTGTTTGGCTTCCTCCGCGTTTTCTGGATTTGGAAATTGTTTTAACGATTATGCCTTTTTTATCTTTTAAAATTCCATGGACCAAGGCAAGATATTTTTTCTTAATAGTCCTATTTAAAAATTGGTTTTTCAGGAATTCATACGCTTTTTCATTTTTTGCTGCAACTATTACGCCAGAAGTGTTTTGATCCAATCGATGCACCAATTGTGCTTTGGGATATTTGTTTTTCAAAATATCGATTAACGTATTCTTTTCTACTGGATTTATCTCGAGTGTAGTCGAGGGATGAACCAATAATCCTGCTGGTTTGTCTATCACAACCACATCATTATTTTCATAAATTATTTTTATATCCATGGTTTATCCCGTTAAATTTTATTTATAAATTTTTTTCGGGATGGGCGCGAGAGGGATCGAACCTCTGATCTCTACAATGTCAATGTAGCGTTCTACCACTGAACTACGCGCCCGTTTTTAAGTAAATGCGCATGCTTGGACTTGAACCAAGGACCCCGGCTTTATAAGAGCCGTGCTCTAACCAACTGAGCTACATGCGCAAGTCGTTATTTTGCCATGAGCGCCTCAAATTCTTTTTTTTCGATGGTTTCTTTTGTAATTAATTCTTTGGCAATCAATGCGAGTTTTGACTTTTTGGCTTTTAATGTTTTGTTGGCAACATTTTCAGCATCGCGAATGAATTTCTTTACTTCTTCATCAATTTCCGAAGCTATTTTTTCCGAAAAATTCCTGCCTTCGGAAATTTCCCTTCCAAGAAATACTAATTCTTCGTGGCCTCCAAAACTCACTGGTCCCAGTTTTTCAGACATTCCATATTTAGTAACCAAATCCCTTGCCAATTCAAAAGCTATTTTCAAATCATTTGATGCGCCAGTGGTCAGTTCATTAAAAATTAATTTTTCAGCGCAATAACCGCCTAATAATACTGCTAGTTCATCCACGAATTCTGATTTACTTCTTAAATGTTTGTCTTCTGATGGAAGTTTTAGGGTATATCCAGCTGCCCTGCCTCGAGAGATAATCGAGACCTTATGTACTGGGTCAGTATGTTTTAAACTCGCATTAATCAAGGCGTGTCCTGCTTCGTGATAGGCGGCAATCTCCTTTTCTTTCTTTGTTAAAATATGGCTTTTTCTTTCCGGACCCAATAAAACTTTTTCAATTGAATTCGCTAAATCTATTTGCGCTATTGTTTTTTGATTTTTTCTGGCTGCAAGTAAGGCGGATTCGTTAACCAAATTAGCGAGGTCTGCCCCGGAAAATCCAGGAGTTCTTTCTGCCAATTGTCTGATATTAACATTATTAGCCAGTTTTTTATTCTTTGCGTGGATTTTCAAAATATCTTCGCGTTCATTAATATCCGGCATATCCAAGATAACCCTGCGGTCAAATCTCCCTGGCCTTAATAGGGCCGGATCCAAAATATCAGGTCGGTTAGTAGCTGCCATAACAATCAGATTTGTATTATTATCAAATCCATCCATCTCAACCAGAATTTGGTTTAATGTTTGTTCTCTTTCGTCATGTCCTCCACCCAATCCTGCGCCTCTATGTCTGCCAACAGCGTCAATTTCATCAATAAATATAATTGCTGGCGCGTGTTTTTTTGCTGTTTGAAATAAATCTCTGACTCTTGAAGCGCCGACACCAACAAACATTTCTACGAATTCCGAGCCGGAAATATGGAAAAAGGGGACGTTACTTTCACCTGCTGTTGCCCTGGCCAATAAAGTTTTTCCGCATCCCGGAGGGCCCATTAAAAGTACTCCTCTTGGAATTCTGGCTCCGATATCGGTGAATTTCTTGGGAAATTTTAAGAATTCAACAATTTCTTTTAATTCTTCCTTTGCCTCCCTAATTCCAGCCACATCTTTAAAAGTAATTTTCTTTCCTTTTTCCGGTTCATTCATTTTAGCATTTGATTTGCCGAAAGATAATGCTTGAGTTTGGCCTTTTTGCGCCTGGCGGAACATAATCCATATAAATATCCCAATTAAGAGAAAAGGCAGAAGAAACGGTAAAAGATTTTCAATCCAATACATAATACCCGATTCATCTTTTATTTCAAGTGCAACCCCTTTTAATTTATCAGCATCAACGCCTAAATTTTTCAAAGATTCGCTAAGCCCGGCTTCCCCTTCTTTCTGGCTTAGTTTTTTAGTTTCATCTTTAAGCAAGATTTCTAATTTATCAGACTGGATAGTTATTTTTACTACTTTGTCTTCATTAATTAAAGAAACTACTTGATTTAAAGGAATTGTTTCCACTGAGGTAAATGAGGAATTATAGACAGTAAAAACTCCCGAGATTATAAGTAGGACAAAAAACGCTATTAATAAGTTTTTGATAAAAGTTTTCATAAATATTATCATAACACAATTTTGAAAAAATTCAAACTCACAGATAATAAAAAATGGCCACTCTCGTGTTGACGAGTGGCCATCGTGCTTGTTACCTCCTTACAGCTTGTGGTGTCTGCTGTTTCCGTTCTTGGCTGTGCCGTGGTCGCACTGCTGGTCAGCGATGATATTCTTCTGGTCCTGATTAAGTCTGTCCAGGACGTAGAAGGGGGTGCTGGCGGGTTTGGGGTCCGTGTACGCCACGGTGTTGGCCTTGGCTTCGACATCAGCCGGTTTTTCGAGTTCGCATTGCATTCCGTTCATGGCTAGATCGAAGACGATCCGGCCAGAAGGCATTTTCCAGTGGGAGATGGTCCAGGCTTGTTTCTTTGCCTCGCCGTTGATGAAGATCGTGATCGGGACGCCATACTTCCAGACTCGGAGTTTTTTGCTCGGATCCGTGAATCCGGGCTTGAGCTCTTTCAAAACCATGTGCTCCGGTAAAGAAGCTTCAAAGACTTTGATTGATACTCCGGGACCAGGTTCGCCTTCGATAGAAACACTGTTGAGCGCTTATACAAAATGGTCTTCGCGATCCCATGGCCTCCATTCCGAACTGCAGGGGTGCTGAATCGTTTTTTTGTTCTTGTTCTCAGTGACAATGAATCCAGTGAAAGTCAACATAGCCCTTCCAACCTTAAACTTTTTTAAAAACTTTTCCACCATGAAATCCTCCTTGCCTTAGTTTTAGAATCTAAGGGCTTATACCACTATTATACACCCAATATAAAAATCTGTCAATATCTGACGGTAATGTCCACAGACATTTGGCGGTTTCTACTGATACCGATATAATCTCGGTATATGTGTATAAATATGCCAAAAACAATCAAAGAAGAGAGATTAAGATGGGTATTGCCCATCTACAACAAAGAAATTAAATTAATCGACGCAGTAAAAGTGTGTCCACACAGTCAAAGAAGCATAGAAAGATGGTTGTCTGCTTATCGTAAATACGGAATCGAAGGACTAGAATCTAAATCAACCAGACCAAAGACAAATCCAAACGAAACACCGATTAGAATTAAAGAAAGAATTATCGAATTAAGAAAAGAAACTAAATTATGCGCCAAAAAACTAAAATGGAAACTAGAAAAAGAAAATATTGTTTTACATAGAAATACGATTCATAAAATCATTAAGAAAGACGGCTTAACCAGAAAGTACAGAATTAGAAAATTAAAGTATAAATATATCAAAGTTTCTTTAACGCGTGGCGAGTTAGTCGAGATAGATGTTAAGTATGTGCCGAATCTGATTGAGAATCAGTAATACTATCAATTTACAGCCATTGATTGCTCCAGTAGGTGGAGATATCTAAAAATCTACGACAATTACTCTAATACTGATTCCATTGATTTTCTGGAAGAACTGATAAGCGTTGCACTGTTTAGGATCCGAGCAATTAAAACCGATAATGGCTCTAATTTTACGAATAGATACATTGGTTATCTTAAAAGCTCTGATCCGATGAATCCGAGATTACACGCTCTTGATGTTTTGTGCCAGAAATACAACATTATCCACTATCTGATTGATCCCGGTAAGCCAGCGCAAAACGGCAAGGTCGAACGTAGCCACAGAACAGATCAAGAGATGTTTTACGAACGAAATACGTTTAAAAATCTTAACGAATTAAAACAAAAAATCCACATTTG
>DATKZC010000004.1:0-9104 GCA_035528175.1 Minisyncoccota bacterium | reverse complement strand
TGGGAATAGTTCAGCTTCCCTGTCAATGGACTGCCAAAGAAGTTGCTAAGTGGAATGGACCATATGCATCCAGTGGTGCATTAATTGATCCTTGGAATAATATTTATATATTTGATCCAGATTATTTCCCATGGATGTTTTGTCCCAGTAAAATTCCGGAAGCAATGACTGTAGCGGTGTTTTCTTATGGTGGAGACAGTATTCCATATAATTGTAATGATATTTTTATAAAAATGAAATAAATATTAATTTAATTTTTAAATATGAAACCATTAATTATTGCTAACTGGAAAATGAATCCTTCTACTGCCAAAGAGGCAAAGGAGCTTTTTAATAAGGCAAAAGATACCGGCGCGATTATTTGCGCGCCGTTTGTCTATCTTTCTGAATTAAAATCTGATAATTTATGCGCCCAGAATTGTTATTGGGAAGCATCCGGGCCGTATACTGGCGAAATTTCTCCGGATATGCTAAAAGACTTGGGAGTTGTTTATGTAATTATCGGTCACTCGGAAAGAAGGGTCCATTTTAAAGAAACGGATGAAATGATAAATAAAAAACTGAAAACATCGCTTGCAGCGGATTTAACGCCGATTTTGTGCATTGGCGAGAAAAAAGGAGAAAACGCTGAAGAAATTATCGAAAGACAATTAGAGCAGGATTTAAATGGAATTACAGAAAAAGACACAAAGAAAATAGTTATTGCTTATGAACCGGTTTGGGCAATTGGGACAGGGGATTTTTGTCAAGCATCTAAAGCCAAAGAATCTTTGGAATTTATAAAAAGAAAATTTGATAATAAAGTTTTATACGGTGGAAGCGTAAATAGCAAAATTTCCAAGGATTATATCGATGCTGGATTTGATGGATTATTAGTTGGCGGGGCTAGTTTAAAAGCAGATGAATTTATAAAAATAACTCAAAATGTCTAAGATTGAAACACTGAAAAAACTGGACGTGAAAAATAAACGCGCATTAGTGCGCGTTAATTTTGATGTACCATTAGATAAAAGGGGGGAAATTGTTGATAATTTCAGAATTAAAGAAAGTTTGCCGACAATAGAATATTTAATCAAACAAAAAGCAAAAATTATTTTAATTTCTCACCTCGGTCGGCCTGATGGGGAAAAGAGCAGTAAGTTATCTTTAAAGCCAATTGCTGATGAATTAGGAAAATTATTAAAAAAGAAAGTTGGTTTTTGCAAAAATATTTTTGGCAAAGACGTTGGACACAATAATATTTTACTTTTGGAAAATATCAGATTTTGGGCTGATGAAGAAAAAAATTCCCTTGAGTTTGCTCAAAAATTAGCGAAATTAGGAGATGTTTTTATTAACGAAGCGTTTGCCGTTTCGCACCGCGAGCATGCTTCAATTGTGGGCATTCCGAAGTTTTTGCCTTCGGCGCCAGGATTTTTATTTGAAAAAGAGATAGAAGAATTAGGTAGGATTATAAAAAATCATAAAAAGCCATTGGTGGCTATTGTTGGCGGAGCAAAAATTGAAACGAAAATAAAAGTAATTAATAAGTTTTTAAAAATTGCTGACAAAGTTCTGATTGGTGGAGCTCTGGCAAACACAATTTTTGCTAGCAAGAGCATTACCATGGGCGGGTCATTAATTGATAAGAATTCTTTCAGAGAGGTCAAAAAAATAAACTTAAAGAGCCCCAAATTATTTTTGCCCATTGATTTGGGAATTTGGGACGGCAAGAATGCGCTTTATCGTGATATTGGACCATTGCAGCAGTTTGAAAAAGCATTGGACATCGGGCCAAAAACAATGCATCTGTTTTGCGACATGGTAATGAATGCAAAGATGGTTGTCTGGAATGGTCCCTTGGGGCTAACCGATCAAAAGCCGTTTGATGAGGCATCTATGGTATTAATTGAGACGATTGATAAGAGTAATGCTTGCGCGATTGTTGGTGGCGGGGATACAATTGGATTCATAAATAAGATCGGCAAGGGAAAGGTTTTTGATTGGATGTCTACTGGCGGAGGAGCAATGCTGGATTATCTGGCAAATGACACCTTGCCGGGCATTGAAGCTCTTAGAAAGTAGTCTCTTTAAATTATGCAAAAAATTTGGAAAATTAAGAAGTCGGCGCCGAGTGAATTTCTGAAAAAATTTCCCGAATATCAGAAAATAACTCTGCAAATGCTTTGGGACAGGGGGTTGAAAACCCAGAAAGAGATTGACGAATTTTTCAGCCCTGATTATGATCAGGATTTACATGACCCCTTTTTACTAAAAGACGTAAAAAAGACGCTGAAAAGAATTAAGCAAGCAGCTAAAAGTCACGAGAAAGTGGCTATTTTTGCTGACTACGACGCTGATGGTATTTGTGGCGCAGTTTTGCTTCACGAAGTTTTGGAAATTTATAATATTAATCCAGAAGTTTATATCCCCGACAGAAATTCCGAAGGTTACGGCTTAAATTTAAAAGCCGTTGAACAGATTTCTAAAGGAGGAGTAAAATTAATTCTCACTATTGATTGCGGTATAACCGATGTAGAGGAAGTAAAATTGGCCAATGAGCTGAATATAGATGTGATTATTATCGACCATCACAAAATTCTTACTTCTTCAGCGGGCAGACCCAAATTGCCTGCCGCGTTTGCCATTGTTAACCCCAAACAGAAAAAATGCAAATATCCATTTAAAGAATTGGCGGGCGCAGGCGTGGCATTTAAACTGTTTCAGGCAGCAAGAATTACAAAAAATCTGCCAGTATCGCGGGAAAAATGGCTTTTGGATTTAGCAGCGATTGCCACAATTACTGATTCAATGTTAATTTTAGGAGAAAATAGAACTATAGTAAAATATGGGTTGATTGTTTTATCTCAGACAAAAAGATTAGGTTTGCAGGCTCTAATGGAAAAAGCGAGAATAAAGGGCAATTTAAATACATATACAATAGGATTTATTTTGGGGCCGAGAATCAATGCGGCTAGCCGTGTTGATCACGGCACAATTGCTTTCCGGCTTTTACTAAGTAAGGATAAAATCGAAGCAGGCGAATTGGCAGATAGCTTGGAATTAAAAAATCAGGAACGGCAGAGGCAGATGGAGAAAATTTTTAAAGAAGCGCGCATAAGAGCATTAAAAACCCAGAATAAAAAGAAAATTATATTTGAGGCGGATGAAACGTGGACATCGGGATTAGCCGGCTTAATTGCGCAGAAATTAAAGGACGAATTCTGGAGGCCAGCATTTATCTGTCAATTGTCGAAAAACCACGCTGTTTGTTCAGCCAGGGGAGGCGTGGCAGGATTTAATGTTATAGACGCGCTCGATAGATGCAAAGGATTGCTGGAAGAATACGGCGGACATCCTTTCGCAGGAGCGTTCAGGGCAGATGTTTGTAATTTGGGAAAAATTCAGAAAATATTGGAGAAAACAGCCAATAAAAAACTCAAAAAAGAAGACATTGCTCCGTTTTTAAATATTGATTCTGAGATTGAAGCAGATGAAATAAATTGGAAGGTTTTTGAAGAGATTGAAAGATTCCAACCATTCGGTAGCAATAATGCAGCTCCGTTATTCGTGATGAGAAAATTAAAAATAATTGGAATGAAAAATGTCGGTTCAAGAGAAAATCATTTGAAATTATGTTTAGAGAAAGAAACAAAAGAAGGAATTAAAAAATTTAGCGCTATTGGCTTTAATCTGGTGAATTCTTGTGCTAAAATAGAATTAGGGGATAAAATAGATATTGCATTCGAGATACTGGCCAATGAATGGAATAACACCAAAGAATTAGAGTTTAAAATTATGGACTTGAAAAAAATATGAAGATAATGATTTATACAGACGGTGGAAGCAGGGGGAACCCAGGACCCGGGGCGATTGGAGTGATTTTTTCCGACGAAAAAGGGAAAGTAATCAAAGAATATGCGGAAAAAATTGGCAGGGCGACAAATAATGAGGCTGAATACGAAGCAGTAATTTTTGCTTTACAGAAAGCCAAATTGCTTTTTGGTAAGAAACAGACGAAAGAAATGGACTTAGAGTTAAGAACGGACAGCGAACTTGTTTTTAAACAGATGAATGGCAAATATAAGATTTTAGACCGCAAAATTGAACAATTATTTCTGAAAACTTGGAATTTAAAAATTGATTTTAAAGAAGTAAAATTCACTTATATTCCTCGCGAAAAAAACATAGAAGCTGATAAGTTAGTGAATAAGGCATTTAGTTCAAAAAAAATAATGCAGGGATTATTCTGATAATTTTTATTTAATATAAAAAAACATCCCCTGACAACTATCGGGGGATGTTTTTTGTTGTCCCAGTAAGTCTATAAGCCGAATTCTGTAATCGATGATCATTTATCTAGCCCCGACGTTACCGCCGGAGTCGAGCGAGTTACCTTGCCTTCGAATAGACTCAGGCCAGGTCACTTAAAAGTGATAGATTTTAACCTGAGCTTGTCGAAGGTATTTACTCTTGCACCCACCTAGGAATTTAGCCGTTTCACCCCCGACAATACGTCGGGGCTCGTCTCTGTTCGCATCCCTATCCTTACGGACGACGGGCGTTACCCGCTAGGCTGCTCCCCGACGTACGTCGGGGGAGTGTTCGGACTTTCCTCCCCAATATGAATTAGGGTAATCATCCGACTTACTAGGACAAATTTATTGTATTACAAAATAATATAAAAGTCAAGGGTTGATTTTTAGCCTATTTAGAGCTACAATAGGATTAATGAAGAAATCAGAACTTATATTCAGTGCATTGTTGGTGCCGGTTGATTTTTTGATGCTCATTCTGGCTGGAATCGCAGCTTATTTTTTGCGTGTCAGCCCATTAGTAGCAAAATGGAGGCCAGTGCTTTTTAGTATAAATTTGCCTTTTGAAAGGTATTTTTTCTTGCTATTAGCTGTTTCTGTTCTTGGGCTGATTATTTTCGCTATTGTCGGACTTTATAATGTTTTTCCACAGAGAAAAATATATAAAGAATTTTTTCAGGTCATTGTCGGCGCGTCAGCAACATTATTGATAATTGTGCTTTATATTTTTTTCAAGCAAGCGCTTTTTGATTCTAGGTTTATTATTCTCGCGGCCTGGTTTTTCGTAATTATTTTTATAACCCTTGGTCGTTTTTCTGTGAACTATTTACAAAAATTTTTGGTAAAGAAATATAAACTAGGCGTTCATCGACTTTTAGTTATTGGCAATGATAATATTGGTGAAAAAATTATTGAACAAGTAAAAAGGGAACCGAGTTTAGGATATCAATTGGTGGGCAATTTAATTGAACCAGATATGGAGGAAATTACAGCTAAATTTAACAATCCAGGTATTGATGAAATTATTTTAGCTGATCCGAACTGGTCTAAGGACAGAGTTATAAGATTAGTTGGTTTTTGCGAGGAAAAACATTTAGTTTTCAAATTCGTGCCTAATCTTTTTCAAACCCTGACCACCAATAGTCGGGCCGAGACATTAGGCACCATTCCATTAATAGAAATAAAAAGAACTGTTTTAGATGGTTGGGGTAAAATAATAAAGAGAACATTTGATATAGTCTTTTCTTTACTTTTTATTATTATTTTTTCTCCAATTTATCTTATTATTACTCTTTTAATCAAACTTGATTCTTCCGGTCCGATTGTCTATAAAGATTATCGCTATGGTTACAAAAAAAAGAAGTTTGAATTTTATAAATTTCGTTCTATGAAAACCGAGCTTTGTGATGGTGAATTTGGTACCAGGGAGGGAAATGAAATACTTAAAAAATTAGAAAAAGACCAAGAAAAAAATATTAGAAATGGTAGTCCTTTACACAAAATAAAAAATGACCCTCGTATTACCAAAGTAGGAAATTTTATTCGCAAATATTCTTTGGATGAACTTCCTCAATTTTTTAATGTTTTAAAAGGAGATATGAGTTTAGTGGGATATCGTCCTCATATGTCTTACGAAGTAGAGAAATATAGTTATGAACAGAAAAAAATGTTTTGTTCAAAGCCCGGCATTACTGGCTTGGCACAAATTTCCGGAAGAAGCGACCTTGATTTCAATGAAGAAGTTAAATTAGATCTTTTCTATATTGAAAACTGGTCTTTAAGATTAGATTTAATAATTTTATTAAAAACCCCTTTCGTTGTTTTGTTTAAAAAACATAAACAATAAATAAATGCGCATTGCTCTTGTTCATGACTATTTGAATCAATACGGGGGGGCGGAAAAAGTACTTGAAGCATTCGTCGAGATTTTTCCTGATGCGCCGATTTACACTTTATTTTATGACCAAAAAATAGTTGATGAATTCTTTCCGGGGAAGAAAATCCAGGCTTCGTTTTTGCAGAAAATTCCTTTTATAAAAAAACACCATCGTATTTTTCCGCCTCTGATGCCGATAGCAGTGGAAAAATTTAATTTGTTAGACTATGATTTAGTGATTTCTGACTCAGCTGCTTTTGGAAAAGGGGTGATTACTAATTCAAAAACACTGCATATTTGTTATTGTCATACTCCGACCCGCTATGCTTGGGACGACAGTCATAAATATGTCAAGGAATTCAGCATGTCGAAACTGGCCAAGATTTTCGTGCCGATTTTTATGAACTATTTAAGATTATGGGACAAAGAAGCATCTCGTAGAGTAGATAAGTTTATTTGTAATTCTAAATTTGTGGAGCAGAGGATTAAAAAGTATTACAAGCAGGATGCAGAGGTCATCCATCCGCCAGTGGACACAGAGTTTTTTAAGCCGTCTGATCACACAAGATCGTCTCTGGCAACTAATGGGGAAAGTTATTACTTAATGGTTGGTAGGCTGTTGCCGTATAAGCGTTTTGACATTGCCATTGAAGCGTTCAACAAATTGGAATTGCCTTTAAAAATTATCGGTAAGGGGCCGGAGATGAAGAAGTTGAAGAAAATGGCAAATTGGAATATTGAATTTTTAGGAGAATTAGCAGGTGAAAAATTGAAAGAATATTACCAGAATTGCCAAGCGCTAATATTCCCTCAGGAAGAGGACTTTGGTATTGTCGCCTTAGAGGCAATGGGCTGTGGCAAGCCAATTATCGCCTATGGGGGCGGCGGTGCGCTGGAGAGCGTTTTAGAGGGCAAAACGGGCGTATTTTTTAATGAACAGAACACAGATTCGCTGGTCGAGGCAGTCAAAAAATTCCATCTATTGGCCAGTGAATCAAAGTTTAATTTTGTCTTTATCCGCAATCACGCAATTAAATTTGACAAAGAAATTTTTAAGAAAAAAATCAAGGATTTTATAGATAAAGCTTGGAAAGAATTTAAGGACTTATGACTATTGGTATAGATATTAGAATTTTGGCAAAAGGCACAAGGACAGGAGTAGAGGATTATACAATTAATCTTCTGTCTCATCTTTTACCAATAGATAAATTTAAATATCGGTTATTTTATAACGGTCTAAAAAAGCCGAATTTGAATTATTCGTGGATAAAATCATCCAACATTAAAATCAAAAAATTCCGAATTCCGAATCGGATTTTTGATTTATTTCTAAGGTTTTTGAAATTTCCCAAAATAGACAAAATTTTAGGAAAAGTAGATGTTTTTTTAAGCCCTCATTTTTTACTTACTCCGGTCTCTAAGAAGGTAAAGACAATTATAATTTTTTATGACCTTTCTTTTATCCGTTTTCCTGAATTTTTTTCCTTACCAAAGCTACTTTGGCATAAATTTATTTATCCTCGAAAGCAGGCACAAAAAGCAGATTTAATTATTGCTATATCCGAATCAACAAAAGAGGATTTAATTAATCTTTATAAGATTGAGCCGGAAAAAATCAAAGTCATCTATCCTGGGATTGATGAAAAATTTATCAACTTACAGATGGACAACAAAAGATTATCTGAGGTGAAAAACAAGTATCAATTGTCTGATAAATTTATTTTGTATTTTGGTACAATTGAACCAAGGAAAAATATTTTGGCGGCTTTGAAAGCATTTGAAGAAATAAAAAAAATGAAAGACGGAAAAATATTAGAGATTGATTGGCAAGGTTTCGAGGGAATAGTTAAAAACCAAAAAGAAAGAACATTTAATTTTTCAGAATTAAAATTAGTCATAGCCGGAACAAAGGGCTGGCTCTGCGACGAGATCTTTGAGGCTGTTAAAAATTCAGAATTTAAGAACGATATCATTTTCACTGGATTTATAGACGAGGAAGATAAATCATATTTATATAATTTAGCCGAAGTTTTTGTTTATCCAAGTTTTTTCGAAGGTTTTGGATTGCCACCTCTGGAGGCAATGGCTTGCGGAACACCGACAATCGTTTCTAATAAATCATCTTTGTCAGAAGTGGTCGGCAATGCAGCAATTATGATTGATCCTCAGAACATTGATGAACTGGTTTTTGCCATTAAAGAGGTTTTGGGGAGTCAAGAGTTGAATAATTATTTAAGAAAACAGGGAATTGAACGAGCGAAGCAATTTAATTGGGATAATGCAGCGAAAAAAGTAATATTATGCGCATTGGAATTGATGCCAGATTCTTTGGCGCTAAAGACAAAGGATTAGGCAGGTATGCGGAGAATTTAATCAAGAATTTGGAAGTGTTGGATAATCTTAACCAGTATTTTGTCTTTTTGAAAAAAGAGCGCTGGGAAGATTATATTCCAAAAAATCATAATTTTAAAAAGATTCTGTTTAGTCAATTAAAGCAGAATGATTTGGATTTAATGCATTTTACTTATTTTAAAGCGCCCCTTTTTTATCAAAGGAAATTTATTGTCACTATTCATGATTTAATCACTAGCCATGTCGGATTTTTTAAAAAAATAATTTATAAGTTAATCACTTGGCGCGCGATTAAAAAATCAGAAAAAATTATTGCGGTTTCAGAATACACAAAACAGGAAATTTTAAAACATTACAAAATTAATTCTGAAAAAATAAAAGTAATTTATGAAGGAGTTTTTTAAAAAACCATATATTTTATATATTGGCAATGATTATTCCTGTGAATTCAATCTACAAGTGCAACACTTGGTATATTAATACTAATATTAAACTTGTTTAATTCTTTTGAAAATACTTCTAAAGGAGTTAACCATCCAAACCGTTTTCTCGGTCGATCATTAAGTAGGTTTTCAACTTTC
>DATKZC010000003.1:0-2487 GCA_035528175.1 Minisyncoccota bacterium | reverse complement strand
GGTGGAATAGGGCTCCCCGGAAATTTTGCATCCTAAAACAATCATGCCGATGATTTTATTTTCCATCAAGAGCGGCAAACAAAGCGCTGCTTCGATTTTCTTCATATTATTCCTCAATTCTTCCAATCTTTCTTTGTCTTCACCCTGGTAAGTGTCTTTGATGATTAGGGATAATTCTTCGTAAACCACCGGCTTTTGATTTTTTCCCAAATAGGTTGTCAAAAAATTGTCTTTGACCAACGATATGCCGTTTTCTTCCTTAAAGCCGATATTTTTTTGGATTTGGTAATCGCCGTTTCCCTCTTCTTTCAAAAGTATTACTGTTCTGTCGAGTTTCATCGTTTCAATTAAAGTGTTGACGATTAAAAAAGAAAGCTTGTCCAAATCCAGGACCCGGGTTAACTTTTCGCCCAATTCCGTTAAAACCGTCTGATAAGAGTAAAAAGTGTAGAAAAAGTATCGGGAGGCTAATTTTTCAAAGAACTTGAAAGAAAGCTGGAACAATAAAATACTGAAAATTATAATCAAAGCTCCGGAGATATTGGTTGATAAAGGCTGGCCTGATTGTTCGTTTAAATATATCAGTCCGAGGGCCGAGGAAACAACTACAACAAAGGAAAAAAAATATATCGCTCCCCTACCCAGAACGAATCTGATATCCATCAGGCGATAACGAACAATGGCATAAGTTATAGCTCCCACATAAACCGAAACCAATATATTAGCCACTGGAGGTATTGGTATTCTATACCACAAAAAATAGTTGGTTGAGCCGCCGGCAAAACCTATAATCATTCCCATTATTACATATCTTATTTGCAATCTGATAATACCGCTTGATGTTCTATATTTTCTATATAATAAATAAGTAGAATAGATAATATAAAAAAACCAAACTGCTAAAAATAAACTATAAAGAGGTCCCGCTATCGGCCAAAATTTAAAATTTAGCAACGGCTCGAGATGGCTTACAAAATAAGGGGTAAAGTTTATTAAGAAAAAAATAAAAAATAGAAAATAGCTGAATATTATAAATCTTTTTTTTCTTTCTAGAATTTCTACCAAAGCATAAACAAACTGTAGATAAGCTACGGGAATAAAAATCGCACTGGCCATCAGAGCGCGTGACCAAAAAAGTGCTTCGGCTGCTGTTGTAGATATTTGCCAGAAATAATAACCGAGACTCCAAAAAGCTACAAAAAAACAAAAGATAAAAAAACTAAAATTTTTAGATTTTCGGCTTTTGAAGATTACGAAAATCCCTAAAGTAAAACTGGTTATAAAATTGACTAAAGCTGAAATCGCGTAAAAATTCATATCTTGGATAAAATTAAGCCCGAGGTTCTACTATTTTTTATTATAGCATTTTCTCGGGCTTTATGCATTATTCTTCTGAGCAATTACCAGTCCGTGGATATTGAGTGGCTCATAAATGAGCCTATAATCATTGAAACCGGCTCCGGTAATTATTTCCGTTACTTCGTCGGCAGTGCGATAAATCATCGACCAGTTAATTACCCAACGGAGAAAATGCATTTCCAAGTTGGGAGCGATATTGCAAGTTAGAAAAATCCCTTTGTCTGCAAGAGATTCCCTGATTTTTCTAACAAGCTTTATCGCCATGTTCTGCGGAATATAGTCTAACAGACCAACCATCTCAATAATTTGCGGTTGGAAATCTTTGGAAACCCTGTTGACTTGAGCAATACTCATTTTAACCGTCTTGATTTGATCACTAACATCATGAGATTTTGCCAATTGTTCAGCATAGTTCAAGGCGGTTTGATCAATATCGAGCAGTAACGCTCTCACCAGGATTCCTTTCATTTTCAACTCAGCCATCACTTCGATAACACTTTGGGCAGAACCGGCAGCCAATGAAAGGATTCTGACTTCTTGACAATCGCTGAATCGCAGAATCGCTTGTTCGATTTCCTGCTTTGCGAGTTTTAAGCGATTTCTAACCGCTTGGGCATTTATCATACCAATCCAGAAATCGTCGACAATACCGCATAATCCTTTTTCAAGACCAAAGGAATAATTGTAGATAATATTCAATGCTTGCCAAGATGTTGCACCTTTTTTGATCTTTCGGCAAGAGGAACCTAATCCATCAAACCAAAAAGTATTGGTTTGAGGATTTATTTGACCAAACCACTGGTAAACGGTTTTTTTCGCCATCACCCAGATAGTTAAAAGCCAAGAAATCGGCATAGTTAAAATATACTGCCATCGTTTCCTTTCAAACCCTGCGGTTATAATTTCCAATTCTGAAGTTCCAAACTTAGAATTGTCTGTAACTTTCACCTTCGGCCAATCGATCTTTTTTTTCTCCGCTCCAATACTTCTAATTCCCTCAATAGAGGGAATCGTTGTCGACTCGGCATATCTGCTGACTTCGCTCATCGGACTCCCTCCCTCCAATTTTTCAGAAGATTAAATTTTCAAAATCAGAGACTATCTCTGATGTACTGCCTTAATAATATC
>DATKZC010000002.1:0-8259 GCA_035528175.1 Minisyncoccota bacterium | reverse complement strand
CATTTCCTTTGCCTGCCTTGCTGCCCAAGTTTCATTAGCACCTTTGCCTTTTAATTCGCCCTCAATTCCATCGGGATGGATAGTAATCAAAAATTTAAAGAATTTGTCGCCGAATTCTTTTTTTATCTCTTCAGCAGTCTTCAATGCCTGCTCGCCAGCCCTTTTTTCAACGCCTAAAACAATAATAAATTTATCAAAAGGATATTTTGAACTGACTAATGCCCTAAATGTCGATTGAACAACCTTTAATTCCTCTTCGTAAAAGGGGAGAATAATTAAATGGTAAATTCCTGACCAATTTTTGATTGGCAGTTCATCCAGTTTTTGCAGCCAGTCGATTTTTAAATTTTCTTTCATCATTCTGTAAGTAAACTGTTGGTGGAAAGCAAGAAAAATTAATTTTAAAATCCAATAAATATCAAAAGCAATAATAAAAAACGCCACCCAAACCGGTTTTTTCCAGGAAAGAAAAATCATCAAGAAAAGAGTGCCCCAACTTAAAACTCCCGGCAATATTTCCAAAAGACGAAATAATCTCCTATCTTTAGGAGTTTTTAAATCTCGCGCAAAACCAATTTTGATATATTCCTTCATAAATTAATTATTTCCGAAAAAATATTCCAGCCAAAGCTTAATATTAGGAGTTTTGTTTTCTTTTTCTTCCGGTTTAATCTCTTCTTGTAAATCACTTTCATTTGAAATAATAATCAACTTCTCCCCCCTTTTTACTAAATTTAATTTCCCCCTTGCTTCATCCTGCAAAAATTCTTTTGATTGTAAATAATCTTTCATTTTTGAAAGCTCCTCGTTATTTTTTCTGAATTCTTCAATTTGCTTCTCTAAATCCCTGATTTCCTGGCTGATTTTAAAATAACGATAACTCTCTCTGCCAAGAGCAATCACCACAAGAATAAGAATAACCGCCAATATCAAACTAAAATATTTAGAATTGGAAAAATTATTTTTCATTTTGCTTTTAATATTTTTAAAAATACTTCTGAGGGAATGGTAATTTTACCAAATTGCGCCATTTTTTTCTTGCCTTTTTTCTGTTTTTCCAAGAGTTTTCTTTTTCTAGAATAATCACCACCATACAAATAGCCCGTCACATCTTTACGCATCGCTCCCTTTGTTTCTCTGGCAACAATTTTTCCGTCAACTGCTGCCTGAATTGGCACTGACCATTGATAATAAGGCAGAATTTCTTTCAATAATTCAACTAATCTTTTGCCTTCTCTGTGTGCTTCGCTGCGCCTGACTATTTTGGAAAATGCCTCAATATTTTCCTTGTCAATCAAGATATCAAGTTTTATTAAATCAGCTGGTTTATAATCTTTAATCCGATATGACATTGAGGCATAACCCGAACTTACGGTTTTAAGTTTATCATAAAATCCTTGAAGAACAATATCCAACGGCGCTTCAAATTTAATAATAACTTTTTCATTGGTCAGCCAAGTAGTATCCTTGAATTCTCCGGGAAAATTACTTAATAATTTATTAATTGCACCCAAATACTGATGAAAAACAATAATTTCCATATCCATAACTGGTTCTTCAATATTATTATCTTTATTTTTCCTATAAACAACGCTCGGGGAAGTAGTAATTAAGTTCAACCCATAATCTCTTTTTAGTCTTTCGGAAACAATTTCCAAATGGAGCATTCCTAAAAAACCACACCTAAATCCGCGTCCCAGGGCACCAGAGGATTCAGGATTAAAAGACAAAGAGGCATCATTTAATTTTAATTTTCTTAAACCATCATTTAATAAATCGTAATCATCAGAATCAATAGGATAAAAACTGGCAAAGACAACCGGCTGGGGCTCTTTATACCCTTTAAGTGGTTTTAGATTATAATTTGATGCCTGTAAAGTTATGGTATCTCCAACCCTGCACTTGTCTATTTCTTTCAATCCTGTTGCAATATAGCCAATTTCTCCTGATTTTAATTCTTTTCCCTCGACAAGCTCGGGGTGGAAGCATCCCAGTTCCAACGCTTCAGCGTTTGCTCTTGCCTGCATCAAATAAATTTTATTTCCTTTTTTTATTTGCCCATTAAAAATCCTCACATAAGCAACAACACCTTTGTAAGCATCATACTCAGAATCAAAGACAAAAGCTCGCAGGTTTTTATCTGACGAATCAACTGGTGCTGGTACTTTTTCAACCACTCTTTCTAAAAGCTTTCCTACATTTTCTCCGGTCTTAGCTGAAATTAAAATTATATCTTCTTTTTTAACATTTAAAAGTTTTTCAACTTCCTTAATCGATTGTTCGATATTGGCAGTCGGCAAATCAATTTTGTTAATTACTGGAATTATAATTAGATTTTCTTTCTTGGCGAATTCTAAATTAGTTAATGTCTGTGCCTGAACGCCCTGAGTCGCATCAACTAAAAGTATTGCTCCTTCAACAGCTGCCAAGCTCCTGGAAACTTCGTAGGAAAAATCAACATGACCGGGCGTATCAATCAAATTTAAAATATATTCTTTCCAAATCATTTTTACCGGCTGCATTTTTATTGTAATTCCTCTTTCTCTTTCAATCGTCATCCTGTCCAAAAATTGCGGTTGCATCCTTCTTGAATCAACTGTTTTGGTAATTTCTAAAAACCGGTCAGCCAAAGTTGACTTGCCATGGTCGATATGCGCCATAATTACGAAATTTCTAATATTGCTCTGTGTCATAACCTTTCCTAAAAATCCTCTTCATAAATGATATTGATTCCGGCAGTTTATACGTCCAGGAAATCGCAAAATATACTCCTACGCCAACCAGCGCAGAAATTGCTGTTTGCAGGAATAAGCCGAGAAAAGTTTGTGTGTCAAAAAATAAATCAAGAACATGAAGACACCCATAAACCACCATCACCATCAAGATGCAAGAGATTATAATTTTGTAAACCGAATTTAAAACATATTGGACATTCCATCCTTTTGATTTTTTATTGAAAAATTTCATTAAAACAGCGAAATTAAAAATATTGGATAAAGAAAATGCCAAAGGCAATCCCAAAACAGCGAATTTCTTGATGCCGCCTAATCTAAAAATATCTGAAAACAACTGAGAAAATGAATTGTCGTTATTCAAAATCCAAACAAAACCAAAACTTAAAACAATATTTAAGCCAATACTGATTAAGCTGATTGAAACCGGGGTTCTAGTATTGTTAAGAGAATAAAATGCCCGAGAGATTAAAGGAATCAGACTCTGAGCAAAAACACTGAATGCAAAAATACCCAAAGCTGCGGCAGTCAATCTCGTATCAACCCAGCCAAACTGGCCAGTGCCTAAAATCAATCTGATAATCTGGGCTCTTAATATGAAAAACACGGCCGTGATCGGCAAAACCAAATAAAGAATCTGGCTAAAAGACGAAGAAAAATCTTTTGAAAACTTTTCTTTATTTTCTTCAACAGAAGACTCGGCTAATCGTGGAAAAACAGCCATAGCAAAAGAAATTCCGATAATGCCTATTGGAACATACTGCAAATTATTGGCCAAATTGAAAATCGCAATACTGCCTACTGCCAGACTTGAAGCAATGGCTGTAATCACGACATAGTTAATCTGTGACCCGGCTAAGCCAATTATTCTGGGAATGGTTAATTTAATTATTTTTTTAATGCCCTGGTGGAAGCTTAAAATAAATTTAAACCTAAATCCTGAATAAATTGCGCTTGGCACCTGGATTAAAAAATGTAAAAATGCGCCAAGCGCTACTCCCCAAGCCAACCCTACTAAGCCCATTTTAGGAACAAGAAAAACTATGCCGAAAATAATTCCCAAATTATAAAATATCGGAGCCAAAGAATAAACAAAAAAACGGTGGAAATACTGCAAAACGCCGCTTAAAATACTACTCATGCCTAAAAACAACGGACTAAGAAACATGATCCTGGTTAACATAACAGTCATTTCTCTTTTCGCTCCGGAAAATCCCGGAGCAATAACTGAAATTACCCAGGGAGCTAAGAGGATAAAAAGTCCGGACAAAATTATCAGAATCAACAAAACTAAATTAAAAAGGCCACTGGCCAAATGCCAGGCCTCTTTATCGTCTTTTTTAAAATACTGAGCAAAAATAGGGATAAAAGCCGAGGAAATCGCACCCATAATTAAAATACTATAAATCAAATCAGGCAAACGAAATGCAGTAAAATAGATATCTAATTCATCTCCTGCTCCAAATCTCCCAGCCAATAATCTGTCTCTGAGCAGACCTAAAATACGGCTCAATAAAGCCGTTATTGCCAAAACGAGCGCAGCTGAAAAAACCGTTTTTGATTTGTGATTCAAAATTCTGCCAACCATGCTGACTTGTTCTTATTGTAGCAAAATGGAAGAGGTTTGCCAAATAACCAAAATGAGTTATGATATAAATAGTATGAGAAAAATTCACCACAATTTATTGATTTTGGTAGTGATTTTACTAATCGCTATTATTTTTTTTGTTGTTTTAGATATTGCCAATGCCAATAAAATAAATCAGGGCATGAAAATAGCCAGCATATCAATAAGCGGACTATCCCAGGAAGAAGCCCTTAATAAAATAGAAGCCAATTACCAACAACTCATTAAAAAAGATTTTAATTTGCTCTATGGAAATTATTTTTGGACAGTCAATTTAAAAAGTTTAGGAATAGAAGTTGATATTCCTGAAACCGTAAATCTAGCTTATGAACACGGCCACAAACAAAACGAATTCTTATTAAACAGATGGTGGCAGATAAAGTCTCTTTTTGGCTACAATCTAAAACCGGTTTGGAAATTAGATAGTGAAAAGCTGGAAAAATTCTTCAGAGAGAATTTGTCCACAATTCATCAACCGGCAAAAAACTCTATTTTGGTTTATAATGGACAAACTAAAGATTTCATTGTCGTGCCGAGTAAGTCAGGAATTATCGTAAACAAAAATAAATTTGAAAACGAATTGGCAAGCGTTATAAATGTTTTCCAGACAAAAAACATTGAATTGTTTTTATTTAATGATGAGCCAGAGATAATCGAATCAGAAGTGAAAAAACTCATACCAGAGGCAGAAAAAATTTTAGAAAACGCCCCGATTAAAATAATCTTAGGAGACAAACAAATAGATGAAATAAATCAGGATAATCTTTTGGGATTAATGGATCCCATACCGACGCTTAGCAGTGAAAAAATTAAAGATTATATCATCTTTCTTTCCTCGCTGGTTGTTCAAGAGCCAGTGGATGCACAATTAACTGTTATTAATGACAAAGTTACTGATTTCGCCTTATCACAAGAAGGAATAAGTTTAGATATTAATAACAATATCGATATTCTTAAAAACGGAATCTTAAACAATCAAAAAGAAATCACTCTTAAGACTATCAATACTAAACCAAAAATCAGCACCAATGATATTAATAATCTCGGCATTACTTCACTCTTATCAACAGGAGTTTCAAATTTTTCCGGCTCATCAGCTAATAGGATTACTAATATAAAAATAGGCGCAGCAAGGTTCAACGGCATCCTATTAAAACCAAATGAGGAATTCTCCTTCAATGCCCTGCTCGGAGAAGTCGGACCAGAACAGGGATATAAAACAGGATTAGTAATCAAGAAAGACAAAATGGTCCCGGAATACGGCGGCGGTCTTTGTCAGGTCTCCACTACAACATTCAGAGCTGCGATATTTGCCGGACTAGAAATTACCCAACGCTATCCGCACGCTTTTCCGGTTAAATACTATGATCCACAAGGATTCGATGCCACCATTTATCCTCCTGTACCTGATTTAAAATTTATAAATAATACTCCTGGCTATATTCTTATTCAGACAAAAGTTACTAATAAGGAATTAATTTTTGAATTTTATGGAACCAATGACCAAAGAAAAATTGAAGTTATCGGGCCGGAGCAATATGATATCAAACCCGATGGCTCAATGAAAGCAAAACTAATTCAAAAAGTTTTTGATAAAAACGGAAATATCATTATAAATAAAACATTTCTTTCGAATTACAAATCGCCTTCTTTGTACCCGGAAGAAAAAACTCCACTGGAATAAAAATCACTTCCAGTTAAGCTACGATCGTGGCTTAACTGGAAGTTCTTGTGTTCGGGGGGAGAGTCGAACTCCCACGGGTTTCCCCATTAGCTCCTAAGGCTAACGCGTCTGCCAGTTCCGCCACCCGAACAGCAATTAAATCTTATCCCAAATTATCCCAAAAATCAATCGCCACACTCCCAAAGAGTGTGGCGAGGCTTCAAAGCTCGTCAGAATTTAAATCTTTGCAATTAATAGCTACCACAAGGATTGCCAAAAGGATTAGGTGTAATACCACCACCAATCAATAATCCTTCAACCAAACTAAGTATAAAGGTCGCAGCAAAAATTATGGCAATGCCAATTATAGCATTGATAATCAATTTCTTTGCCTTGCTTGCTTTTTCATCATCACCTCCTGCGGTCATATATTGTATACCTCCCACAATCAAGAAAATCACTGCTAAGCCAAAACCCAATGCCGCAACAACAACCTTAATTTTGTTCAAAATATTACAGATAGCAATTTCTGGATCTACAGCAGCGCTGACAAATAATGGTAAAACCATTAAAGACAATAGGACAACTGGTAAAAATTTTTTCATATATATTTTAATTTACCCTGTTAAATATTCTGCCCTGCAGAATCATGCTTTGCATGATTTAACAGGGTGAACTTATATTTATCTCCCGACCTTTAAGAATTTTATTCTTTACCTAAAATCCACGCAAGTAAATCAATTAAGAATTTAGCTGACCAAATAATAGCCATACCGATTATTGCCCATTGAATTGTTTTCTTGGCATTTTTTATTCTTTCTTCGCTGCTGCCTGCGGTTAAATATACGATACCTCCCCAAATTATCATAATTACGGCAATAGACGAACTTATTATTGCAATAAAATTCATAATAGAATCAAGCACTTCTGTTAATGTATTGTATTTTAATGGATTTTCAATAACAACGGCATTGGCGATTGCTGAACCAATTATCAAAAACGTAATACAAATTGTTATAGCGGGCAATAATTTTTTCATAATTTACGGCTTCATTAATAAATTTATCTGATCATTGGCAGTTTCAATGGCTTTTTCCGCTCTTGCGCTGCCGAGCACAACCGATTCAACGGCTTCCGAAAAAATCTTCTCTATTACTGGCGAATCAATCTGATACCAACTGCGCGCAGTCAAACTTTGGACAGCAAAGACCGCTAAATTAAGATTATCGCCTTTTTGCCAATCAATCAAGTCCCTTCTGCTGGTCGGCCTGCCGGTTTTCTGCGTATAACGTTTATTAATTTCCTTTTGGGTTAAATAGAGTAAAAATTTCCAGGCCTCTTCTGGGGATTTTGTTTTTTTAGAAACCGTATAAGCCCAATAATTGGCATAATTTATATCAAATTCGCGTTCTTTAATCTGAGGCATTGTGGCAATGCCGTAATTCAAATAAGGAGATTTTTCGCTGATAGTTTGAATATGATAAGCATAACCGAACATCATTGCAGACTTTCCATCAGTAAAAGCATCTATTGAATAAGGCATCTGCCTGTTCCAGGTATAATTTCTTTTGCTCGAATTTGAGAAATCCGTATAAAAACGCAAAGCATCTTTGCCTGGATAATAAGTTTCGTCTTTCAACATTACGCCTTCATTAATGGTGCTTGTTTTTTTGTCTTCGCTCACCATTTGTGTGCCATTCTGCAACATCAGAAGCGACAGAATATCAGTTGCCCGGTTTATATTTTCAGCTGTGCCAATAGTCGCGCCCGCGCGCTCTATTCCTCCCCATTGATTTTTTATTGTCAGTTTGTCTAAATCCTCAATTAAATCTTCCCAAGTTTCCGGCGGACTGGCAATGCCAGCGCTGTTGAAGTAGTTTTTGTTATAAAATAAAGCCAAAGTATCAATATATAATGGCAAACCGTAAATTTTTCCGCTGTCAACCAAATCATGTTCAGCAACTTCAACAAATATTTTCCTGAAATCAGTAAGTAATAAAAGATCTTCCGGCATTTCCTTTATTTTTTCTTGGTGTTTGGCCAGCCAAGTATTATGTATCAACCAGATATCCGGACCCTGATCAATAGCAAAAGCATCAACTAATTCTTTCTCATAAGTTTCGAAAGATTTCTTTTTATAAATAATTGTTACCGGACATTCGGCTGTTTTTTTATACTCGTTAATAAACTCATTATAAATCTCTGATTCATCATAAACTCCCCACATTTCCAAATTT
>DATKZC010000001.1:0-11689 GCA_035528175.1 Minisyncoccota bacterium | reverse complement strand
TGCCCAAATCAACCAAGAAAAAAAGTTTAGACTAGTTATCTTAAAAGTTCTAACCCAATGAATTCTATAAAGATATTAACGAATTAAAACAAAAAATCCATATTTGGAATATGGAATACAATAATTTAGAACATTGTGGCTTAAATGGAAAAACTCCTAACGAAATGCTACAATTATTAACTACTAACGAACCGACAAATGTCCATGGTTAAAACAGTTTATTGGTATCTCTTTTCCATTGCAAAATCTATAATTCGCAATAATAAATCAGCATAACTCATTCCCGCGGCTGCTGCTGATTTAGCAACATCAAATTCCTCAGAAAGATCAGGATTCGGGTTTACTTCTAAAGTATAAAGTTTATTTTCTTTTTCGTTATACCGAAAATCAATTCGGGCATAACCACGACAACCAAAAACTTTGTAACACTTTCTAGAGACATCCTCTATCATCTTAGCTATTTTCTCATCTATTTTTGCCGGAGAAATTATAGGAGTATTTTTAAAGGCAATGCTTTGTTTTATCCATTTCGCGCGATAACTCACAATTTTAGGCAAATGAGTCGGCATCCCTGAAAAATCAATTTCAGCAATTGGTAAAACAATAGGCCTTCTGTTCCCCATCAATGAAACAGTAAACTCTCTACCATCAATAAATTCTTCAACCAAAGCTTCTTGTTTATATATATTAACAATATGATCAATTTCCTGTTTTAATTGTTCTTCACTATTTACCACTGAACGTTCTCTTATGCCAACGCTTCCATCTTCGCGAATCGGTTTTACAATCATTGGAAATTTTAAATCAGAATCAAGTTTTCTGTCAGCCGAAGCAAAAACCTGAAACTTGGGAGTTAAAATATTCTGAAAACTTAAAATTTCTTTTGCCCTTGCCTTATTCTGACACAATGCAATAGTAAAATAATTATTGCCGGTATAAAAAACATTTAAAATATCATACATTGCTGCCACATGAGGCTCCAAAAGCGGATCATCTCTAAATCCAGTGTCGCATAAATTAAAAATTACATCCGGTTTTTCAATCCGTATCTGATAATAAGCGTCTTCTCCCAATGACAAAATTTTAACGTCGTGAATATTGCCAAGAGCTTTTTTAATTCCTATGGCATCGCTTATATTTTCTCTGCCATAACTGGAAATTTTATTGCCATTAATCTGTTTTGCGTTGTTGTCGCTTCCCAATCCAATGGTTCTTGTTAAAATTAATATTTTCATTTTATTTAAGATAACCCCATGTCTGAAGCTTATCGCTATCCTCCAGCCAAGACATTCCAATATCAACCCTGTAAAACATATCCTGAATCATAATATTCTTAATCCTATTATAAGCCTGACTCCTAGCTTCCAGAATGGTCGAGCCACAGCCGGTTATAACCAGCAAACAACCAGAAGTTCCTGCTATCCTCCAAACGCCGTTTTGTAATTTTACATCCTCGATGTGGATGCCGTCAAAATTTTCTTTTTTAAACAAAATAGGCAAATCTCTAAAAGTGTTTATAATATCTTCGTCTTTATGGACAAAATAAGTGGGCACTAAAATTCTTACTCCTATCTGGAATCCTTTTTTGGTTTTTAATTCAAAAGATTCACCCGAAACAAGCTTATAAAGCATTTCGCCCATAGACATAGAAATTCCTTCCTGTTGAATTGTTATTGTGGGATAACCGAACCTGCTGGTCCATTCAAGAGGATAAATTCCCTTTCCGTTAACAATGCAATTTATATCAATGTACCCGATATAACCTGACTCTGCTAAAGCGTCTTTCATTTTCCCTAAAGTTGAATTGAATAAAACATTTGGATGCGACCAAAACATCAAAGTGCCCATTTCGCCGGCAAACGGCCCGAGATTTCCTGGAAAGACCCGCTTATGCTCAAAATTAATGTTAATAGGATAAATAAAATCCTTGCCGTTAAAAAACGCGCCAACACCAATTTCCACACCATTAACAAATTTCTGGAGCTGAAATGTCGGCGCCTTTTTTTTCCAAACATCTTTATTCTGCTCCATAATTTCCAAAATGTCCTTGCCGTCTTCCTCTTGACCTAAAAATAAAAGACCCTTACCCGCTGACGGCGTATTGCCGCTCGGCTTAAAAACATACCTGTCGGGATTTTGCTTTACAAAATTTATTGCTTCATCATAATCGGAAAAATCATAATGCGGCAAAACATTAACGCCGTATTTTTTTAATTCCAATTGCCCGAATTCCCTATCCATTTCTAATTGATCCGTATATTTGGATCCACCAATAACCAACTTTCCGTTTTTCCTTAATTTTTCAGCAATTGACCCGAATTCGACATCGTCAAAAATAACAACATCAGCCCAATCAACTTGGTCTTCCCATTTATCAATTTTATCAATAAATCCTTCGTAAACATCAATGTCTTGTTTCTCTTTTATATAAGCCTTGATTTCGTGGCCTTCTTTTTTCAGAGTCCACGCCAAATCGCCGCTTAAACTTTCCAAAGAAACAAATAAAAATTTCTTTGGCGCAAAATCTTTTTTAATTTCTCCGTTATTAAAATTATTCATAATTATTTTAATAATAATTTAAAAAAAATTATTTAGCAATCAACCAGCGATATTTTTTAAACTGGTCTTTGTGGATTTTATAATTTTTATAATTTAATTTTTTCAAAAGTTTTTCTAACTCCTTTTTTTGTAGATGGTCAAACTCCATATAGATTTTTCCTTGCCTACCCTGCCTACCGGATAAGCAGGCGGCAGGCAGGCCGCCCCCTTTGAGATATTTCCGCGCATCTTTCAAGAATTTTCTGATTAATAATAACCCGTCTTCCCCGCCGAACAACGCCTTGTGCGGTTCAAAATCTAAAACTGATTTTTGAACCAGATGCTTATTTTTTAATGCTACATACGGAGGATTAGCAAAAATATAATCAAATATTCCTGTCACGTTTTTAAAAATATCTGACTGAATAACCTTATACCTGCGTGAATTTATTTTATTGATTTTTAAATTCAGTTTGATTTGCCTGATAAACTTTTTGTCAATCTCGGCAAAAATCATTTGCGAATTTTTAGTGTGTTTCAAGATTGAAATCCCAATACATCCGGAGCCGGAAAAAATATCCAAAATGCTTAAACTTTCCCTCGACTTCGCTCGGGACAAGTTGATATCTTGAATTGCTTCTTTGACCCAAAATTCTGTTTCTTTTCTTGGAATAAACGGGCGAAACCTTAGATCAATCTTGCAACCAAGAAAATTTTTATAACCTTTTTTATATTCAATTGATTCCATAATTTTTCCCGATAATATAAGTTTCCCGGCTTTCTTTGCGCGAGGCCTTTGGCTTATAGATTTTGGCAAACTCGAAGCTCTTTTTTATTTTCTGGAAAAAATTGCTAGTTCCCTCGCCTTCTAAAATCTTGCAGACAAAATTTCCCCCTGCTTTTAAATTATTCTTCACAATCTCCAGCACCCCTTCGCAACACTCTAATGAATTTTCCGCATCAATAAAATGTTCTCCGGAAGTATGGGGCGCAACATCAGAAACAACAACGTCAAAAGTTTTATCAATATTAAAATCGATTATATCCGATTTAATAAATTCTGCGTTTTCAGAAAGTTTAATTTTTAAATTTATAATATCTATCCCAATAGCTTTGCCTTTGCCACCAACTTTTTCCGCAATATACAAAAGCCAAGAACCGGGAGCGCAGCCCAAATCCAAAACATAATCCCCTATTTTGAAAATTTTAAATTTTTCATCAATTTCCTGAAGTTTATAAACTGACCGGGCAGGATAATTTTCCTCCCGGGCTTTCCGCGTATAATATTCATCTTTTAAATTTTTACGATACATTATTATTTTCAATCCCTTTTCTTGCGTATTTAGAAATTAAGTGGCTTATAAAAAGAAAAATTATAATCCCAATAAGTAAAGCTGCTTCCCCGTATTTGAGATATTTTTTAAACAAATCAAGATATACGGAAGAAAAATATGCAATTCCACCAATTAAAGAAACCCAAGCAATCGAGGAAACAATAATGGTTTTCAAATAAGACATAAGCGGAATCTTTAATGCCCCGGCGCGCATTAATACGCCGTGATAAATTAAAGTAAATCTCATTATGAAAAGTGTGCTTCCTGTGTTGTTTTGTAATCTTCTATCTAATGCCCCCGATATTTTACCAATCCATTTTTTGGCAAATTTGGATTTTTTTTCAAGGTGTCCTCCAAGAAAATACCAAAAAAAATCGCTGAAGATTATTCCTGCCAATACAACCACAATTAAGACGTTCAAGTTTAAATATTCAATATGCGCTAAATAAATAGAGGCAAATAAAAATGCTTCCCCCTCTATTATCATTCCGATAAAAATCAGAATATAAATCCACAAACCGAGAGATATAAAATAATGCAAAAAAAGCGATTCCATTAGATTTTTTTCTTCTTACCAAAATTCAGTTTTAAAGTAATAATTTTATCCGATGAGAAAATTTTGGTTGCGATAACCACGAAAACCATAAAGACAATAAACTGATAAATTATTCCATAAACAATCGGCAGATAATTCCCTAAAATTATATTTTGGGAAGCCAGAAAAGGATGAGAGAATGGAATAATGTAAATTATATATTTTAATATCGGCGAAATTGTGTTTATGTCTAAAAGCAGAACAAGAAAATACGGCAGAAGAACCATTATCATCAAAGGAGTAATGGTTGCCTGGACGCTTTTTATGTTTTCGGATAAAACTCCTAAAATCATCGCAATAGCCAAACCGACCAAAATACCCATAAACAAAGACGCTCCCAGAAGCAGATAACCTAGAGGCGTAATAATTATACCCAAAGAACTGAAAATGCTCATCAATCCGTCACCCATTGAGACCGTTCCTCCGCTTATCCTGTTTATATAAGAATTCATCCCTATCATATATACTCCAGCAAGCAAAAGCGCCACAAGCCCAGCTGCAATCAACTTTGCAAAAACAATTGTTTTTCTACTCACGGGAGAACTCAAAAGAATTTCAAAAGTTTTATTTTCTTTTTCTCCGGCCACTGCCATGGCCACCATTTGCGAGGCCAGGATAATTACCAAGAATAAAATTATCGGTATAAAAGTCGTTTGTTTTCGGATATAACCCGAAACTGCCGACAATGAAATATTAGCCGTTTTGTCTCCTATGACTACGAATTCATTTACTTTTACCGGGTTTTTCAAAATTTCCGGATCAATACCAGTTTTCTTTTTTGAAATCCAATCATTGCTGTAATAAGTGCTAATTATATTTACTGCCCTGTCCAGGCCGGAGTACTTCACATCAGAAGATATTGAAAAATTTTCCGCAATCTTATGAATAGTTATAGAATGAGGCCTGAAATTGTTTATATCATTTTCAAAATTGCTTGTAATGACCAATACTGAAGAGATTCTATTTTCCCTTGCCCTATCTAATACTTCAGCAATGTCTATTCCGATTAGAACCTCTGTTTTGAAATTTGATGCTTTGAGAATTTCTGATATTTTATCGCCGACTCGGACAGTGTCCTGATTTAAAATCAAAATCTGCTGAGGCGCGGCAAATTTGGCGGTTTCCTTGGATATTATATTCCCGATTAAAGAAAACATTATTATTACCACAACCATCGGCAAAATCATCTGAAGCGTAATCAGTTCTTTTATTTCCTTTTTTAATAAAACCAAAAATTTAGCCATACTTATAATGCGATTTTTATAAATACTTCTTCAAGATTCTGCGCCTGATTCTGTTCTTTTAATTCCTGCGGCGTGCCGATGGCTTTTATCTCGCCTTTATTTATCAAAGCCACTCTGTGCGATAAATATTCAATTTCCAACATATTGTGACTGGAAAGCAAAACTGACATTCCTTCACTCGCCAGTTTTTTGATAATATTCCTGATTTCAAACGCATTGATTACGTCTAATCCCGATGTGGGTTCATCCAAAATTGCAAATTTCGGCCTGGACATAACCGTTCTTGCAAGCAATAATTTTCTGGTCATGCCCTTACTGTAAGTTTTGATTTTTCTTTTCAACCATTCTTTCAATCCACTGATTTCTTCAGCAAATTTTAAATATTCTTTTTGTTTGAATTTGTCGTCAGTATAAATCGCGGCCATAAATTTAAGATAATCGTTGCCGCTCAAATTTTTGTATGCTCCCGCTTCTTCGGGCAAATAACTAATAAACTTTCTTATTTTGTCCGCATTTCCGGAAATATTTTCACCTTCAATAACAACTTCTCCGCTGGTCAGATTTAGGATTGTTGCCACAATTTTCAAAATCGTTGACTTGCCCGCTCCATTCGGCCCAACCAAGGCAAAAATTTCGCCCTTACCAATTTCAAAACTCACGCCATTTACAGCCCGAATTTCTTTATAATCTTTAACCAAATTTTTAACTTCCAATGCTTTCATATTTATTCCAATGCTTTTAGGATTTTTTCTTTGAGGCCCTGCGGATCGAATTTGGCATATTGATAAACCTCGGACGGCGGACCTGATTTAAGGAATTTATTAATGCCGATTATTTTATTTTCATAATCTTTTGGCAAGACAAATGCATTCAAAAATCCAGGCCAGCCATTATGCAATGTTATCACTCTCTGTCTGTCTTCATCGGAAAATATTGCATTGGCTTTTTCCGGATTCGTCTGCCTTAATTCTTCAAATAATTCCGGCGAGGTAACAGCCAAAATTTTAACATCATTATCTACTTCTATGTCCGGCAAAATCTCCAGGACATTTGCCAAAATCTGTCCTCCTGAAATCGCCAGAACAATTTTCTTTTTTCCATTTTCGGAATAATTCTTGAATATATATGCGCCATTAATCGCTTCTCGAGCTGGCGGTACTCCATTTTCACGCTTGAATACAAGAGTATTTGGCCTCATTACTGACAAAGCAATGGGCTCGCCCTTCTCTAATGCATAAAACAGCATTTCAATAGTTTCATTGGCGTCCAATGGCTTGTAAACCTTGATTCCGGGATAAGCCATAAATAGCGACATCCAAAATAATCCATGATGAGTCGGACCGTCTTCGCCTGTTTCTGGACCGTCATGCGCAGCCAACATAATAAAGAATCCCTTAAATTTCTGGTTAACTTCCTCGTACACAGCATTATTTATCAATGCCATTCTTACTGGATTGCTCATAATCGATGTAAATACTCCATAAGTTGCAAAAACGCTCATTGCCTGGAATCCTCCTGGCAAAACATCCTGAGTCAATGCCGCAGACATCATTGCCATGTTCTGTTCGGCAATTCCAAACCTGATTCCCCTGCCCAGTGGATTTTCTTTGTTGATAATTCCGTAAACATTTTCCGCAGCGCTGGTTAAAATTGATTTTGCCAAATCTCCTGAACCGAGATAAAAAAAGGCTGTCTGAGACATCAACCATTTAAAAAACGCTTCTGTTGCTTTTCTTGTAGCTACTTTCATTTCTCCGCCAGAGGCGGATCCGCCTTGGGCGGAAAAAATTAATTCTGATGGTAATGTATCCGGCCTTTTCACTGATTTGTAATCAGTAATCGGACGATTCCCGAGCACTTTTTTCATTTGTTCTAAGAGTTCCTGTTCTGTCTTTTGTTTCTTGGCACCAATTTCTAATCGTCCAGCGAAATAATCAACATATTCATTGGTTAATTTCAAAAGCACAGTTTCAATATCTTTTATTTGTTCACCTTCAATACCCGGAACATCAAATCCCAGTTTTTTCATTACCTGCACATATTCCTCATGCGGTAATGGCATACCGTGAGAATCAGCAGTGTCTTCCAATCTCCCATATTCTTTGCCTTTAATTGTATGACTGATAATCACTGTTGCTTTTTTATTGTCAAAACCCTGAAATGCTTTTTTGTAGGCATAAATTAATTCTGTAACATTGTGCCCGTCAACCTCAATAATATTCCAGCCAGAACCAAACCAATGATTTAAATATGGAGAATTAATTACTTCAGTAATTGGCCCATCAATTCCAAATCTATTTGAATCTAAACTGACAATTAAATTATCCATGCCTAATGCTTGGATTAAATTTCGCGCTTCATAACTCATTCCCTCTTCGGTTTCCGCATCTCCGGCCAAAACAAAAACTTTTGTATCTAATCCGTTCGATTTTTGCAGAGTTGCTAGACCAAGTGCAGCGGACAAGCCATGCCCGGATGCGCCAGTAGACATATCTGACAAAGGATAATTCGCTTCAACGTGCCCACTCGGTCCCCCGCAATGCCTGAAACGCACCAAGCAACTCGGATAAAACGCATCCAGTTTTTTAATATCAAACTCCCCTCCTTTTCTTTTTAATGATTCGTAAATTAAAGACAATATTGAATGGAACAACGGCGTGCAGTGGCCTGCTGCCCAGACAATCCTGTCCCTGGCCGGACTATTCGGATCCAGTGGATCAAAAACAAAGTCGCCCGATAAGAGTAAAGACAAAATCTGTTCTACTTTTGAAGAAGAACCTCCAGGATGCCCTGATTTTATGCTGTCAATTGCGCAAAAAGCCAGCGCTCTGATAATTTTTGCCAAATGCGCGGTTTTTTCCAAATCAATTCCTTCAATTGGCTTCAGATTCAAATTCTGCAGATTAATATAATATCCACCTTCTGCTAAATATTTAAACCTTTTTGGTTCTTTTTTCATCAAAACATCTAATCCTTTCTTGTCCAGAATATTATAATCCATTTTTTTATTATTATTTTTGCTTTTAATCACTATTTTTTTGATAACCATAAATTAAAACAAGATAATTAATATTTATCACTCTTTAATCATAACAAAATTTAAAATAAATAAAAATAACCCGATGTACATCGGACTATTTTTATTTCAAGCGTTACTTTTTATTTCAATCACATCGCCGTCTTTTACAATGTATCCCTTACCCTCTGTGCGGATTAATCCTTTTTCGCGCGCGCCGATAAATCCATGCGCATTCAATAAATCTTTCCAGTCAATAACTTCAGCCTTAATAAAGCATCTTTCAAAATCAGTATGGATTGCTCCGCCTGCTTGTGGCGCAATGCTGCCACCTTTTATGGTCCAGGCGCGGGTTTCATCTTCGCCTGTTGTGAGAAAAGTTATCAAATTCAATAATTTATAAGCTTCTTTAATTAATTCATCTAATTTGGATAATTCCGGCAACCCCAACGCTTTCCTGTCATCAATGGTTAAATCCCCTGCTCCAAATTCGCTTAAAATATCAATTATAATATACGGCCAATTTTTTTCTTTAAAACCCTGAATTATTTCCACAGGAATCTCTTCTTTAATACCATTGAGTAGATATAATCTTTTTTTCATAGTCAGAAGCTGACAGCTTTGCAATATCCTTTCTTCATCTTCATTCCATTCCACTTCACTTAAAACCGCTCCTGTTTTTAATAATTCTTTGGCTTTTTTCATTGCTTCCTGTTCTTTTTTTGCTTCCTTGCTTCCTGCTCTTATTTCACGCTCCAGACCTTCTAATCGTTTTCCTGCTGTCTCCAAATCTTTAAGAGCCATTTCTGTGTCTAAAATTTCTTTATCTTCTATCGGGTCGATTTTATTCCTAGGATTAATGATTTTTTCATTTTTAAAACAGCGTAGAACATAAACAATGGCATCAACTTCTCTGATGTTTGCCAGAAATTTATTGCCCAATCCTTCGCCTTTGCTTGCGCCTTTGACCAGGCCCGCAATATCAACAAACTGAACTGTAGTATAAATTTTTTTCTTTGAATGGTTTAAATCAGCCAGTTTATCAACTCGCTCGTCAGGCACGGCAACAACACCAATATTCGGGTCAATGGTGCAAAAAGGATAATTTGCGCAATCTACTTGTTTTTTGGTAATTGCCTGGAATAAAGTCGATTTTCCCACATTCGGCAATCCCACAATTCCGATTGATAATGACATATTATTTTAAATACTTTTTGTTTTTTAATTTTTCCGGCAGATAGTCCTGTTTTTCTTTGTAATTAAAGTCCGGAGAGTATTTATAATTTTTGCCGTAATTCAAATCCTTCATTAATTTAGTCGGCGCATTGCGAATGTGAAAAGGCACTGGTAAATTTCCATATTCTTTAACATCATTCATTGCCTTTCCGTAAGCAACATACAATTCATTGGACTTTTTGCACTTTGCCATATAAACAACTGCCTGTGCAAGAATCACACCGCATTCCGGCATACCGATATAATGGCAAGCATTATAAGCGCTTACTGCCTGCTCTAAAGCGCGCGAATTTTCCAATCCAATATCCTCTGAAGCAAACCTAATTACTCTACGCGCAACATACAAAGGATCCTCCCCTGCTTCCAGCATTCTTGTTAGCCAGTAAAGCGCAGCATTCGCATCCGATCCACGCATTGATTTATGCAAAGCAGAAATAATATTGTAATGTTCATCCCCATTTTTATCGTAAAGCAAATACGATTTCTGAAAAGCTTCTTTGATATTTTCTAAAGTAATATTTTTTGACAAAGACGAAGCGTATTCCAATGCATTTAAAGCGGTTCGCGCATCGCCATTGCTCATCTGCGCCAGAACTTCAATCACCTTCTTGTCTATTTTAAGTTTTAAATACCCCAGCCCCCTTTCCTTATCTTTAATTGTTTTATTAATAATTTTAATTAAATGTTCTTTTGTTAATTGCTTTAAAACAAAAACCCGGCAACGGGATAATAAAGAGCCGACAACTTCAAAGCTGGGATTTTCCGTTGTTGCGCCGATTAAAACAATTAATCCCTTTTCAACATCAGGCAATAAAGCATCCTGCTGTTTTTTATTCCAGCGGTGGATTTCATCAATAAATAAAATAGTTTTTTTGCCGAACCTTTGATTTTGCTTTGCGATTTCCACGATTTCTTTCAATTCTTTCAAACCGGTATCAACAGCGCTAATTTTTTTAAAATCAGATTTTGTTTTTTTGGCAACAATATAAGCCAGAGTTGTTTTTCCACTTCCTGGAGGTCCCCAAAAAATAATTGAAGGCAATTGGTCAAGTTCAATTGCCTTTTTCAGTAATTTATCTTTACCAAGAATTTCTTCCTGCCCGAGAAAGTCCTCCAGTTTTTCCGGCCTCATTCTGTCGGCCAATGGATTCAAAAAATTTTTCATACTCTAATATTAGCTTAAAATTGGTTAATAATCAATCAAAAATCGACCAGATAGATATCGGGTCGATTTTTGGAAATCTTCTCTATTCTTTTACGCCTTGTTAACGTTTGTAGCATTAGGTCCTTTCGGGCTTTCAGCTATGTCAAACGTTACTTTGTCGCCTTCCTTAAGTTCGTCAAATTTGGCGTTCTTAAGTTCGTTTGAATGAAAAAAGAGATCTTTTTCGGCTCCTTCATAAGTGATGAAGCCAAACCCACGGTCTGTGAGTCTTTTGATCGTTCCTTCCATAAATATAGATTAACGAATTAAATTCTCAAACTTAGATTACTGCAGTATTTAAACTCGACTATGTTTCACTTTCAGCTCTAGCTTGGACAAATATATATTATCATAGAACAATTGTCGTGTCAAGGATTTGTACTGTGAATTCAATCTACAAGTGCAACACTTGGTATATTAATACTAATATTAAACTTGTTTAATTCTTTTGAAAATACTTCTAAAGGAGTTAACCATCCAAACCGTTTTCTCGGTCGATCATTAAGTAGGTTTTCAACTTTC